>JAFZZX010000203.1 GCA_017615515.1 Clostridia bacterium | reverse complement strand
CTTTTGCACGTCCGTGAGGCGCGTACCCTGCGGGTGCTTTTCGCCCGACAGATAGGGAACGAGGGGGTGCATACCCGCCGTCGTGAGGAGGACGGTCGGATCGTTCTCTGGGATCAAGGACGCGCCCTGAATGACGGCGTGACCCTTGCTCTTGAAGAAATCGAGATAGAGTTTGCGAAGTGTGATAGAATCCATAAATAAAGTCTTCCTTTTATTTTTTCGCACCCTTACGGGCAATGTCTTTGAAATAATCCTCGAGTTTCGCCGTGGCGAAAGAGGGGGGCATCCCTTCGAGGGTCGCCATCGCGATCCTGCGACGAGGGAGCGGGAAAGAGAGCGGTACGACGCGGAGCGAGCCTTCCGCGAGTTCCTTGTCGATATATTCCTTGGTCACGCAACCGACGCCGAGCCCCGCCTTGGCGCATTCCGCGACGAGATCCACGCTGCACAGTTCAAACGCGGGCGAGAGCTTGCCGCCGAGCGCCTCGATCGCACGATCCACGGTGCGACGTGTGCCGGAACGCTCCTCCAAAAGGATCAAGGGAAGCGAGGTCAGTTCGCTCACCGAAAGGGGCGCTTCGCCGATCCTTGCCATCATATCGGGATTCGCGACGAAACACTCGCCGATGTCCGCACAATCGGTCAATCGAATGCCGGGATAGGGCGTATCGTCAACGCGGTTGATAAAGCCGAGATCCACCTTGCCGCCCTTTAGGAGGTTCATAATGTCGTCGGTCGTGCGGTTGGTAATCTTGATATTGATCTTGGGATACTGTTTCTTAAATCGCTCAATGGTGGGCAGAATGAAATACTTGCTGATCGTATCCGACGCTCCGATATGGACGGTGCCCTCTTCCAGACCGCGCATCTGCGAAAACTTGTTCTCCGCCGCGGTCAGTTCGTCGAACGCGCGGGAGACGTACTCGTAGATCATACGCCCCTCGGGCGTGAGTTCCATACCCTTCGCCGTGCGAACGAACAATCTGCCGCCGAGCTGTTCCTCAAGTTGCTTGATACCATAGGAGACGGCGGGCTGAGAGATAAAGAGCTCTTTGGAAGCTTTGGACAGATTGCCCGTCTTCGCGACGACGTAGAACACTCTGTAAAACTCGAGTTTCACCATATGCGCGCACCCCCTTTGCAGTATCTATAAAAAAATTATATACATTCCGCGCGTAAAAGGCAAGGGTTTTTTATCGGTGAAGGTTTCGTCACCCGACGGATTTAGATAGCGGACCTTCGTAAGTCGTGGCATTATCCACGGTCAGGGTGACGGCGTTGTTTCGATTGAGAAGATGGACGCCGTTGCCGTTTTGACTTACGAGCGTGCATTCCGTGACGGTCACGTGCAAGCCGTGTCTGCCCGAATACTCGAAAAACAGCGCGTCACCGTAGTGGCTGCTATACTTATCCGAGTAAGCGTCGTAGGAACGGAAGGTGCAAGAGGTAAAGTCGAAATCGCCTTGATTGGCGCGGAACGCATTGGATGCTTCGAAGGTGCAATTCTCGAAGGAACCTTCCGCCGACATACCGGAAGAAAGATTAAACGCGCACGCCTTCGCCGTCTCGGTCGAAGCAAGGAAACTGCAATTCGTCGCCGTCAAGCTGACGTGTTGCGCGGTCCCGTAGCCGCCGCCCATCTTGGCGCCATAGACCGTCGTATTCGTGATCGTGACGAAGGTCTCCTCCTTGCAACTTGAATACGTGAGCGCGACGCCTCCGATCTCGGTGCCGATCCTACTGCGTTCTTCCGCGGAGTTTTCCAACGTCAGCTTAAAGTTTTCGATGTTATCGTTTTGGATATGCAATCCGCCGAGGAAGGAGTAGCCTTCCAAGTGCACGACGGTGGAAAGATAATTCGCGTTTTGGTAGTTACCGATCGTATAGCTGCTAAAGGTCAATTCGGTTTGAGTACCCGCCACGCCGATATCGCCCGTCAACGTGATCTCATCCGCACCGTAAAGGTATTTCACGAAACGAGTCTGATTCCCTGCCGTCAAAATCAATTTGCAATTCTTTCCGAAAACGACCTTGCCCGACCCCGTGACCTCGTAGGCGCCGATATCCAAAAGTTGATCGTCGGAAAGCGGGATCGTCGTCGCCACTCTGACTTCGCTTATCAGTCGAATCACCGCGTAGTTCGGATCGGCGCCGGCGGCGGTGAGTTCGCTTTCGTTTCCGACCGACGCCGTTCCGCGTTCGATCGTGAAGGAGACGCTCGTCGTGCCGTAGAAGTCGGGGTCAAGAGGATCGACGACGTCCAAACGAAGGAGCGCCGTGCCCGCCTCCACGTTGAGATCGTAACGAAGCGAGAAGCGAGCGACGTCCACGTCGGAGCCGTTGTAAGTCATCGTCGGAGCAGGCGTTTGCGGCGTGCCGTCGTAGGGAACCGTAGGGACTCTGACGAGGCTCTTTATCTCCGTCATATTCTTCCTGCGATAGACCTTGCCCGCGCCGCTCTCCACCGTCACGTCGCTCGGCGTAAAGATCACGCCGTTGTTGACGACCGTGCCGAGAGGATCCGTGCGCGAGGAGCGCGCGTTCGCGCTGAAACTGCCTCCGCTCTTCACGAAAACAAAGCCGTCGTTCACAATCCTGCCGTAATTGTAGAAGTATCCGCTATTCTCCACGACCAAGCATGCCGCGTCTTCGTCGGGAACGAAAGACTCGGGATCAACCGCCGCGCCTCCCGTCATCGTGCCGTAGAAACTGAAATAGTTCCGCACGACGAGCTTATGCCCGTTAAGGTCGAGAACGCAACCCTCGCCGATGCCGCTGTTCGAATACAGTTCGACGTCCCCGTCCAAAACGATCCTGTCGTAGCCGTCGTCTCTCGCCGCGGTATAATAGTCGGAACTGTCTGCGACGCGAATGGTCGTGGGAAGAATCGAATAGACATATTCGACGTATCCCGCATAATCCGAATAATCCGTGTTGATCGAGACGTACATTTTGTAATCGCCCTTTTTCACGCATTCCGTAACGTATTTTCCGAGCGTAACGGAATAGAAAAGACAGTTGTACTCTCCTTCGGGAAGCGGCGCGCCATCTACTGTGAAATCGGGTTTTTGATCTAACGTATTATAAGGAATCTCTGCGTATTCCGCCGAGAATACGACGCCGTCGTCCGACAGTTTTTTCTTTTTGTGGAAATGTTCGGTCACACCCGCAAGGTCTTGATACGCCCAAACTTCGCCCCGTGAATTATCGATCGTGCCGCTATTCGCGTACGCACAGTGCTCTTGCAGCGCAACCCTGCCGGTGTTGACGACCGCGCCCGCATTCTCGAAGCCCGTGCCGAAACGAACGTCTCCCGTCAGGGTCACCTCGCCCCCTTGCTCGTTACGGAAAGCGGGCGCGTAATTGCTCGCGCCGAGGAAAGTCGCCTTGCCGACGTTCTCGAAAACGCCGCTTTGAACGGAATTGAAAGACAGAGAAAGGGTGCCCTCGTTGCGAAGGGTGCCTCCCTGCAACAAGTTAAAGGTCTTATTCTCCACGGTGCCGAAGTTGACAAAGCTACCCGAAACGTTCACCGCCTTTGTGGCGAAAGTCCAATTCCCCGTCGCGGCGTTTCGGAAAGTGCCGTTCACGATAAACTTGTAGCCGCTGACGGAAAGCGTCCCCTCATTCACGAGCGTCGCCCCTTCCGCAATCGTCAGATTGTTACAGGCAACGTCGCCCTGCGCGTTCATCGTACCGCCGACCGCAAGCTCGACCGTGACCGTAACGCATTGCCCTGCCGGCAGAGTAAAGACCTCTCCCGAAGGGATCTCCAACGTGGCGATCGTATATCGTTCGTAATCGCCCGACGCGACGAGTTCTTTCAGTTGTTCCGCGTCGGAGGCGTTCGCCTGTCCTTTCTTGATCTCAAAGGGGATATCGACCGTCCCGTAATAGTCCGAGTCGTAAGCGCCGACGGTGACCGTGGCGGTAGCGGTGCCGGCGTGCCGATTGTTTGCGTATTCCACCGTGAAATCGGTGCCGTACGCTTTGGGAGACACGCGCGGTTCGTACTCGTTATATCCCTGCGTATAGGTGCATTCCTCGACGGTAAAGACGTCCGCCGTGACGGGAGTACGCACATAGACGTTGCCGTCGGTTTCGTTCACGAGAAAGCTTTTTCCCTCGTCCTTAAGATACACCGTGCCGGCGCTTTGGATATCTCTTTCGCTCGTAAAGGAGCCGAGGTCGTTCACAATCGCGTATTCTTGGATCTCGATCGCGCCGTGGTTTTCAATCGACCCGTAATTCATCAGTTCGGTCGCGCGACGAGCCCCCGTGGAAAGCAATGCGCCTCTGATTACGACGGTGCCGTTGTTTACGATCGTGCCGTAATTGAAAAAGCGATAGCCGTAGATCATATTCAGGCTCTTCCCCTCCGGCACCGTGATCGTGACGCCTTCGGGAATCGTATAGTCGCTCCAAATTTGCACGCCCGAAACGCTCGCGCTCGCAAGAAGCGCCGCAAGATCGTCGGACGCCTCGCAACGAACGCTCTCGTTGGAAAGGATCGTGAAATGGAGCGTCACGCTGCCCTTGACGTACGGATTGTCCTCCTTGGCGGTGACGATGACGCTCGCCGTCCCCGCCTCCACGTTGTCCTTGTACTCGACGTTAAAGAGATCGAGGTCCAAGATCTCCCCATCCGACCTCACTTGAAGATCAAGGGTCACTTCCCGCCCCGTATAAACGTACGAGTTGTACAGGTCGGGGCAAACGATCATATCCGCGTCCAACTCCGCCTTGCCGACAGACCCGTCGAAAAGAACGCAAGCCGTAAGCGCCGCAGTCAAAAGAACTAATATCAAAACAAAGAAAAGTACTCTGCTCTTCATACTCCGAATTATATCACTTAATAAAAAAAAATGCAATTCCGCACCCAAGGGAATTGCTGGATCTTTGGCGATTGTCCGCAATCGCCAAAGATGCGCGCGTCGGCACTAAAGCGGATAGAATCGAAACGTCTCTCTTCATCGGCGATCCCTCGAATTCCTCGGGGTGATAGCGGAAAAGGTTGCCCGCAATCACCAAACACCGTGAATTTCGGTAGCGCAAAAAGTAATTTCGTCTTATTGTCGAATGGACTCTAAAGGTATTTGAACGAGATCCCAAGAGCTGTCTTTATGGATCGTGATGAGCTCCGCTCCGCGTTGCTCGAGATCGTTTTCGATTCCGGGCATAGCCAGATAGTCGATACTCATACCGTAGGTCAAACGGATGCCCTTGTATTCGAGAGACATATTGTTATAATGATCGTGCCCGCAGAACATCCCCGTGGTAGAACCCAGTTCGAGCGCGGTGTCGAAAAACTTGCTGGGGTAGTCCGAACAACAGACCTTATCAAGCATCGTTTCGTTATTCTCTCCGAAATAATAGGTCACCTCGGTGCTCTTCTCCTCATAGAGTTGATATGCCGTGCGGTATTGTTGCAGAGGGATGTGGAAGAAGGCAAGAGAATTGACGGTGCGCCCCGCTTCGGCGGTCAGTTCACCCACCTTGGAAGCATACCATTCCACTTGGTCGTCGTGAATATAATCATAGACGTTGATTCCTTCCCCCGTATAGGCGTTGGAGTCTATGAGGAAAAACGCCGTATTCAGCGTGCCGTCCCTGTTTTTCAGCTTGATCATTTGATTATTCCTACCCATAATCTCCGGCTGAACATAGGGATAAAGCAGGGTTTTAGAGGTCTTATAGGAGAGCGACTTATATACCTCATTGAGCGCCGTCTTATTCATAGAGGCGAGGCTCTCCGTGTCGTGGTTTCCATAGGTGAATGCCCAAGGAATATCGAGATTCCTCATAAAGGAAGCGAATTGATACACCGGAGCACTGTTATTGAAGGACATCGACAAAATGCCAAGCGGGAAAGACAGATCGCCCGTTACGATCACGAAATCGGGATGCGTATGTTCGATCAAGTCATAGCATGCGGACAGTGCTTTCACGTCCTTTCTGTAAGAGAACAAGCTACCGCCGAGGTGGATGTCCGTAAGGTGCAAAACCTTAAAGTCGTCGTTTGCCGCCGTAATCGTATAGATTCCCGTCGCATCGTCATATTCGATCTTATTATCGCTATGTTCTACGACGGGCAGAGAGTTGATATAAGGTTGCGTATAGTAGGTCTCCCGATTCATCATCGCGAAGCCCGAAACGAGGATCGACACGACTAAAACGACCGCGATGCGGGTCTTATTGATCACGAAGTTTTGTTGTGTAACCCTTTTCCTGACCGTATAGTTGTAGATCAGGAGCAAAACGCCGAATACGATTCCCGAAATAACGTATGCGTTCACCAAATAAGCAATCTTTTCTCTGAGAAGCACCGTGATCAGCATCACAATCAACCAATACACGGCGGAAAAGCCCGTCATAATGATCGCGTGAATCTTGTATTCTTTTTGTTTCGGAATATGGATTCTGTTTTGATAGACCTTTACCATCAAAAGGTTTTTGGCAACCAAAAAGAGGGGAACCAAAACCCAAATGAGGTTCGTAAACATATTCTCAACGAGCTCTGCCCCCTTGGAATTCCCCGAGAAATAGAATGTCAATTCCGACCCGATAAAGATAGCCGCCACAGCAAAGACAAGAGCAATGGAATTCAGCAAGCGTTTGGCATATCGATCCGACCGTTCACGAAGCCAATAATAGGTTTCCGTATCGAATTTCTCGCCCTTATGAGCTTTCTCGAACTTGATAAACAGATACAAGGCAACCGCACCGATTCCGCCCAGCCCGACCAAATAACCGATTAACGGGAAAACATTCGAGCTCCCTATCGTGCTATAATAGACAAACCACAATATGACTCTGAACAACGCCGCAACGGCAAAAGAAAAAACGTAAGCGAGCCATCTTTGCCTGCGAAATCCGTTTTTGACGGTCCTAAAGTCTTCGACTTTCGCGGGATTTTTCCACGTGTTTATCTCTTCGTCGCTATATCCGGCAACGCTCCCCATCTTGTCCAAAGTGCCGTATTCGGAGATCATTTGATCAACTTCTTCGGTTTCGGGTGCTTCTTGCAAGGTTTTTTCGATTTTCTTTCTCGCCTCCGCGCTTTCAACGCTATAAGGAATGTCCTCAAAATGGAGATCGACGAGCTTTTCTATCTTCTTGCTTTTTTCTTTCATTATTCAAATCCTTTGCGAAATCTTATTAAAACGCCATACTTTGATGAAATAATTTTATCATAAATAGTATAATAAGTCAAGGCGGGCAGGCGCATAATCCACCCCCAACGAGCGCGGCGCTGCCGTCGGGGTCCCCGAATAATTGTAAATTATTTGGGGTATTGGCAGCGCGGAGAGTGGTGCGAAGACGAGCGCTCAACAAAGAAAAGAGTAAACGCGTACTGGCACACACCCCAACGAGCGCGGAAAGGCTTTACCCGTGGGCGCAGAGAGG
>JAFZZX010000202.1 GCA_017615515.1 Clostridia bacterium | reverse complement strand
GTATTGCTGATCTTGATCTTGGGGACCAGCACGCCGTTATCCTCGATCGCCGCGAGTTTATAAACGCCGCCGAGGCTGGGATTGGAGAAGCTCGTGATGAGTTTGGTGCCGATACCATAGGTATCGATCTTAGCGTTTTGCGACTTCAGGGCGATCAGTACGTTCTCGTCGATGTCACCCGAAGCGCAGATGATCGCGTCGTGATAGCCCGCTTCGTCAAGCATCTTACGAGCCTGGTTGGAGAGGTAGGCAAGGTCGCCGCTGTCAATGCGAATGCCGACGGGCTTATGCCCTTTCGCCTTGAGTTCGTCAAAGACCTTGATCGCATTCGGCACGCCGCTTTTCAAAGTATTATAGGTGTCCACGAGGAGCAAACAATTATCGGGATAAAGCTCGGCGTATTTACGGAATGCGGTGAGCTCGTCGGGGAACGTCATGACCCAACTGTGGGCGTGGGTACCCGAGATCTTGATGTCGAACATCTTGCCCGCGATCACGTTGGACGTGGCGGCGCAACCGCCGATGATCGCAGCGCGCGCGCCGTAGATGCCCGCGTCGGGACCTTGCGCCCTTCTGAGACCGAACTCGAGGACTGCCGCGTCGGTGTTGTCCGCGATCTTGGACGCCTTGGTCGCGATCAAGGTTTGGTGATTGATCAAGGTCAAGAGAGCGGTCTCCACGAACTGCGCTTGGAAGATCGGCGCCTTGACGATCATGAGGGGCTCGTAGGGGAAGATGATGCTCCCTTCGCGGACGGCGTAGATGTCGCCCGTAAACTTGAATCGACGCAATTCGTCCAAAAACGCCTCGTCGAAACAGTTTTGTTTGCGAAGGTAATCGATGTCGTCCTCGTTGAACTTGATGTTCTTGATATACTCGATCGCCTGCTCAAGACCGGCTGCTACGGCGTAGGATAATTCTTCCCGTCCGCGGAAAAAGATGTCGAAGACCGCTTCTTTGTCCTTCTCTCCGCATTTCATATAGCCGTACATCATCGTCAGTTCGTAAAAATCCGTCATCAGCGTTAAGTTTCTCATTTCTTTTCTCCTCCCGTCATATCCAAGGGCTTAGGTACGCCCGTATGCAGTCTGTTGGCATAGATCAAGACCGTGACGACCATCGCGACCGCAGCCGCGATCGAACAGCCGAGCACGCCGACCTTCACGCCGCCCGCGCTGACCGCGTCCACGCGGAATACTTCCATGATCGCACGCACGACCATATACCAGCACAAATAGGTCATAAAAGTCATCAAATTGCGCTTCGATTTATAAAAAACGCACATCAAGATCGCGAACCCGATCAGGTTCAGCACCATTTCGTAGAAGAACGTCGCTTGGAACCAGCCGCGCTCCGCGTCAATGTAAACGGCGATCGGGAAGACCTGCCACGCCGTGTCGAGGATCGGTTTGCCGTAAAGTTCCTGATTCGCCCAGTTGCCCCACCTGCCGAGCGCCTGACCGAGCACCAGCCCGGGCGCGATCACGTCGAGGACGTAGGAAACGGGGACTTTGTTGCGCTTACACGCAAAGAAGACGCCGAGAGCACCGCCGGGGATCGCTCCGAGGATCGAGATGCCGCCTTCCCATATCGCGAAGATATTGACAAAGTCCGCCCAGGAATGCACGGCGAAATCCTTGGGGTGAAAGAGGACGTAGGACAAGCGGGCAAAGAGAATGGCGATCGGGACGACCCAAAGGAAGAGTTCGAGCAAAAAGTCGAACGAGATCCCACGTTTGCGCGCGTTGATACACGTCACGGCGTAACCGATCAGGATCGCGGCGGTAATGAAAATGCCGTACCAACGAACGGTCAGCGAGCCTATATGAAATGCGATCGGGTCGATATTAGCCAAGATCACCATGATCCCCTCCTTCCTCGCCTGACGGCGACAGTTCCGCTTGGGTGCTCGCGCCGTCTTCCGCCGCAGAGATCGCAACAGATTGCTCCGACTGCTCCGCGAGGTGCGCGTTTTCCTCTTTCTTCTTACGCAAGCGAGACGTCAAACCGAAGGTCAATTTGTCGATCACCTTCATAGCGGCGCGCTCGAGCTTGTCGCTGTACTTGATCGTATAGATTAAGAGAACGACGACCGCGATGATGATAAACGCCCACAGCGCGAGCCACCCCCCTTCGAATGGGATCGAAACGACCCCTTTGGTCAGTAGGATCGTGACAAGCGTGCCGAGAGTGCGCGTAAAGATCTGCAAGAGGAAAAAGCCGACGTATGTATAGTTGGTCATGCCCGCGAGAATGCACAAAAAGTCGTCCGGGAAGAACGGGAACACGAACATATAGAAGAGGACGACCTTGTCCCTGCCCTTCGTGAGTTCGTGATATTTCTTGATCGTCTTTTCGCCGACGAGCCAATTCGCGAAACGAACGCCGAATACTCTGCCGAGGAAGAAAGCGAACATCGACCCCAAGACCAAGCCGATCACCGTCAAATAGAGAGGTTTCCAAATGCCCTCGAATAGGATAGCGCCCGCCGTCGTCGTGATCGTAGAAGGGATCGGTATGATCGTGACTTGCAAGAAGTTCACGACGATAAAGATCACCTCAGCTACGCCGCCCGAGTGGTTGATATAGTTGACCATATCATCCGCCGTATTGATCGATTCGAAGAGCCCTATCTTGCTCAAAATGAAGTAGACGATCAAACAGACCGCCGCAATATAGAGCGCGGTGATAGAGAGCTTATACGCCGTATCCCAATCGCGGAAGATCGAGACGATGGCAAGCGCAACGATCACGACCGCGACGACGAAGACGATCGCCGTCACCATCGTGGTGAAAAACTCGATGGACAAGCCGATAAAGGTCGCGACGATCGCCGCCGCGATGATCGAGATCAATAGGCGGATCCGCCTTTGTTTCGGCGTGGATGATTCTTTTGCGCCCTTGCCCGCCGTTTCTACGGAAGGAGCCTCTGTCGTATTCTCCGCTATTTCCTTTTTATTAAGATCCTCTGTCACGTCATTCACCTCTTGCCTGTGATTCCTTGCGCGCGATCTCGTCGCAACGATTGTTCATCTCGTCATCAGCGTGTCCTTTCACCTTGATAAAGCGCACGTCGTGACAAGAAAGCAGCGACGCCAACTTGCGCCAGAGGTCGGGGTTTTTCACGTTTTCCCACTTGCGAGACGCCCATTTTCGGAGCCAATCGTTATTGATCGCATTCACGACGTAGGCGGAATCGCTATGTACTTCCACGATACAGCGCTTGTTCAGAGACTCCAGTCCCTTGATG
>JAFZZX010000201.1 GCA_017615515.1 Clostridia bacterium | reverse complement strand
GCTCGTCGCGGTGTCGATCACGTCGACGCCCGCTTCAACCGCCTTGAGCGCGGTCATATAGGCAAGACCGGTCGTGCAATGGGTATGGAGTACGACGGGAAGTTCGACTTGGTCCTTCAGAGCGGAGACGAGGTCGTATGCTTCCTGCGGGCCCATCACGCCCGCCATATCCTTGATGCAGATCGTCGCGCAACCCATCTTCTTCATCGTCTTACCGACTTCGACAAAGTTCGCCAGCGTATGTACGGGGCTGGTCGTATAGCTGATCGCACCGGATGCGATCGCGCCCTGCTTGATGGTCTCGTCGACGGCGACCTCGATATTACGCATATCGTTCAGAGCGTCGAAGATCCTGATGATGTCGATGCCGTTTGCGACCGAGCGCTCGACGAACTTACGCACCACGTCGTCGGGATAGTGCTTATATCCGAGAAGGTTTTGACCTCTCAAGAGCATTTGCAACTTCGTATTCGGCATCGCCGCTTTGATCTTGCGAAGTCTCTCCCACGGATCCTCGCCCAAGAAGCGCAAACAACTGTCGAAAGTAGCACCGCCCCAGCATTCCACCGAATAATATCCTGCTTTATCCATCGTGGAGAGGATCCCCTCGAACTTCTCGATGGGAAGCCTCGTTGCGATCAAGGATTGGTTTGCGTCACGAAGTACGGTTTCGGTAAACTGAACCTTCCTGTTAGACTGTTCTTTCTTCATTTTTCCTCCTATCCGATCGACGGCATAACCGCGATATAATTTTTTCCGTATATCAGTATATCAAAATCATCGCGTGCGCGCAAATGTTTTCAACTCCGATTTCAGAAAAAATATATTTACGATAGTGAGTTTTTATTACGAGATCGACGTCAAAGGGATCTGCTCAAGATCCCAAGAGGAATCGGGATGAAGGGTAATGAGTTCCGCTCCCCGCTGCTCGGTATTTCGTGAGATGCCCGGCATCACGAGATAGTCGATGCTCATTCCGTAGGTCAGGCGGATCCCGCGATAGGTCACGGAAAGGTTATTGTAGTGATCGTGTCCGCAGAAGGCGCCTTTCGTACTGCCGAGCGCCACCATCGTATCAAACAACCGACTGTCATACTCCGAACAGCTGATCCGTCCGCCCGCCGTCTCTCCGATCTTGCCGAAATGATAGGTCGCTTCGTCGCTTCCCGCTCGGTATAGATCGTACGCGATACGGTATTCTGTCAAAGGAATGTGGAAAAACGCCAATGAGGCGATCTGCCGACCTTCTCTCTCCTCTAGCCGCGCGATCTCGGAAGCATACCAGTCGACCTGATCGTCGTGGATATAGTCGTAAGCGTTGAGCCCTTCGCCGGTATAGGCGTTGGAGTCCAAAAGGAAGAGAGCGTTATTTAAAGTGCCGTCCGCATTCTTGATCTCGATCAACTGGTTGTTTCGACCCGTGATCGTAGGCTGAACGTAGGGATAAAGCAAGGTACCAGAAGTCTTAAAAGAGAGAGTCTTGAACTCGGCTTCGACCACGTCGCTATTTATCGAGGCGAAGCGCTCCGTATCGTGATTGCCGTAAGTGAACGCCCACGGAATGCCGATATTCCGCATAAAAGCGGCAAATTGGTGGATCGGGGTATAATTGTTCAAGGATAACGACATCACCCCCATCGGCGAGCAGAGATCGCCCGTCACGATCACAAGATCGGGTTTCGTATATTCTATCTCCGCATAGCACGCTTTCAACGCCATTACGTCCGCCGTACGGGAAAAGACGCTTCCGCCGAGATGAATATCGGTCAAGTGCAGGATCTTGAAAAGATCCCCCTTCGAGGTGATCGAAAACACGCCGTTGGCTTCGTCGTATTCTATCGGAGAAAGGACGTGTGCAACGGAAGGGACGGAATTGATATAGGGTTGAGGATACCAAAGGTTTGCGGTCATCAGCGCATAGCAACCGTACAAAAGCAAGAGAACGAGGAAGACGGCGACGCACTTTTTCGCCATGGATCCATGCTTTAACCGCCGTTTTCCCATACGCAGACCGAAAACGCCGCAGACGACGCCGTAACCACCGACCGCCCACCAAAAGGGAGAACTCGGAAAGGTCAATTCGTCCCACAGAAAGTTCGTCCCAAACAGCACGAATAACCAAAAAACGAGAGAAAAGAAGAAAAACACAATCAATCGGATCAAGGAAAACACAACGTCGCGGCGGGCGCTCCGCTTGCGCCATTCGGCGATCCTTTCGGGCAAAAAACCACCGAGTGCACCGAGAGAATCCAAAGAAGGATACCGCGCCACGATCTGCTCGAAAGAAAGCGCCTTCCCTTCCTCGGACAGAGCAAGACGAACCTTTCGCTTCGCCTCGCCGACCTCTCGGTTATTAGGCAGATCCTCAAAATACAGATCCGTAAGTCTGTCGGTATAGTCGGACATAGCGATACCCCTCTTTGAATGATGAAAAGTATCGACAAATCAGACAAAAAGAATAACGAAATAAACCGAAAAGACTGCGAATATCAACCCAAACCGACGTCAAGCGCCATCATTACGACGAATCCGATCGCGAAACAGACCGTGGAAATGTTCGTATGTTCGCCCTTCGCCGTTTCGGGGATCAATTCCTCGACCACGACGTAGAACATTGCGCCTGCCGCGAACGCCAACAAGTATGGGAGAACGGGGAGAAATACCGACGCGAAAAAGATGGTAAGAACGGCGCCGATCGGTTCGATCACACCGGACAGAACGCCGTAAAGAAAGGTCTTCCCTTTCGCCATACCTTCGGCGCGTAGCGGCATCGAAACGATCGCCCCTTCGGGGAAGTTTTGGAGAGCGATACCGATCGACATCACGAGAGCGCCCATCAAACTGATGCTCTGATTGCCATAAAGCCACCCGGCAAAGATCACGCCGACCGTCATACCCTCGGGCAAATTATGCAAGGCGACGGCAAGAAACATTTTGGTGGTATTTTTGAGACCGCTCTTGACCCCCTCTTCGCTCTTGTC
>JAFZZX010000200.1 GCA_017615515.1 Clostridia bacterium | reverse complement strand
CCCCCGTGCAGAGGACGACCGCCTCGGCAGCATAGCGAACGCCCGAGATCACAGCGCCCTTGACGCCGCCGTCCTCTACGAGCAGATCTTCGCACTCGCCTTCGAGGATCGTCAGGCGTTCTTGGGCGCGCAAGGTTTCGAGCATCTTCTCGTGATAGACCTCTTTGTCGGTCTGCCCGCGCAGGCTCTGCACCGCGGCGCCTTTATTCTTATTGAGCATTTTGATCTGGAGCAAAGAAGCGTCGGCGTTGAGCCCCATCTGTCCGCCGAGGGCGTCCACCTCGCGCACGAGATGTCCTTTGCCGGTGCCGCCGACGTTCGGATTGCACGCCATATGGGAGACCGACCTAACGTCGAGCGTCACGATCAAGGTCTCGCACCCGAGCCTCGCAAGGGCGAGCGCCGCTTCCACGCCCGCGTGTCCCGCACCGATCACGATCGCGTCGTATCTCATTTGCCCACGCAAAAACGACTGAAAATGTCGTTGACGACCCGTTCGGTCGCCCCTTCTCCGCCGATCTCCGCGAGGGCGCGAATGCTCTCCCTGAGATCGACCGCGACGCATTCGATGTCCGCCACGCCGAAGGCGGCGATCGCGTCGTCCAGATGACGGAGCGCACGACGCACACAATCGGCGTGCCGCTCCTCTGTGAGGGTCTCCGCGGCGCGTGCGTCGACCGAAGTGATCCTGAGGATCTCGTCCAAAAGGACGCCGACCCCCTCGCCCGTCTTCGCGCTGATATTGAATCCCTCAGCGGAAGCGCCGTAGACGTCTATCTTGTTATTCACGAGAAGCACCCGCTTGGAAAAGGCGCGGATATTCGCCAGGTCCTCCTCGGCGGGAGCGGCGCCCGCTTCCACGACGTAGAGCACCACGTCCGCCCCTTTCGCCGCGGCAAGAGAGCGCTCGATGCCGATATGCTCGACCTCGTCTCCCGTCTCTCTGAGCCCTGCGGTGTCCTGCAAGTTGATCTTGATCCCTTTATGTAAAATGCTCTCCCCGACCACGTCGCGGGTCGTGCCGTGCACGTCCGAGACGATCGCGCGGGAATATCCCACCAGACGATTCAAAAGAGAGGATTTGCCGACGTTGGTCTTGCCGACGATCGCGACGGTAATGCCGCCCTTGATCAGCTTGCCCGCCTTGAAAGAATCTACGAGAGAGCGCATTTCCGCCTGCACCTTCTTCGCCTTCTCGATCGAGTTGTCCGCCTCGTCCGCCATCTCCTCGGGGTAGTCGAGAGAGGCTTCGATCACGCCGAGCGCCTCGGTCAGCGTGTCGGTCAATCCCTTGATGCGCGCGTCGAATCTGCCGCTCATTAAGGAATACGCCTCGCGAAGTTCCGCTTCGCTCTCCGCGTTGATCATCGCCGCCACGCCTTCCGCTTCGTCCAAGGTCAACTTGCCCGCGAGGAACGCCCGACGGGTGAACTCGCCGGGGCCCGCGAGCACCGCGCCCGCGCCGAGCAAGGTTTCAAGCACCCGCTCCGCAAGGTAGGTGCCGCCGTGCAAATGCAATTCCACGATGTCCTCGCCCGTATAGGACTTCGGCGCGCGGAAATAGACCATCATACACTTTTCGCGAATGCTTCCGTCGCTAAAGGTGCCGAGCCCGAGCCGATTCGGCACTACGTCCTCCGCGCTCTTGATTTGGGGCGACGTAAAAAACCGGAGCGCAATGGCAAGCGCCTGCTCTCCGGACATTCTGACGATACCGATAGCGCCCGCGCCCTTGGGGGTGGAGATCGCCGCGATGGTATCCATATTTACTTAAAAACCTCTTTTCTTGCCGAAACTTCTGGTCTTGATGCCGTGCTTGCGGAAGGCGGTCTGCGTACCGTACACCTTCTCGGGCAGTTTCGGCTCGATCGTGACGTAGCGATTGGGTTCGACGCCCGTGCTGAAGGTCGTGACGCGCTCGTCCTCGGACAGCGCCTCGTGCACGACCTTTCTGTCGTGCGGATTCATCGGCTCGAGCTCAACGTTCACGCGGTCACGCACCGCCTTGTCGGCAAACTTCTTCGCCATATCGCGAAGCATCTTTTCGCGTCTCGAACGGTAATTCTCCGCGTCCACGGTGATCTTGAGATAATTCTCCTTGTCACGATTGAGAACGATCTGCGCGAGATACTGGATCGCGTCGAGCACTTCGCCGCGATGACCGATCGCATAGTTGCTTTCCTCGCCGTTGATCGTGACGCGGTAGCCCGATTCGATGCTCTCGATGTCGAGCGAGCAGTCGACGTCCATTCTGTCGAGCAAGCCGCAGACGAAATCCAACACGTCGTCCTCTTCGCTCCAGCGAGTGGACAGACGAACGACCGCGGACTCTCCGTCCCCGCCCTCGCTCACGACTTCGATATCAACCTGCGATTCATCCATGCCGAGTTGCAACAGACCCTGCTGCTTGGCTTCTTCCACGCTGTCGGCGCGTTTTTCTATGACTATCATATTCCCTCCGTTGCCCCGAATCGGGGCGCGTATATTTATTGATTATTTCTTGAAAGTAGCCGCGAGGCGACGATCCTCTTCCTTGGCTTCCTGCTTCTTCGAGATCGCGTTGTAGACGAGGTTAAAGACCACGGTGATCAAAGAGTTCATCACCATATAGATACAGAATGCCGAGGAGTAAAAGAGCGCGAAGACGCCCATCATGATCGGCATCAGCCAGTTCATCGCCTTCATCATGCCCTGCCCGTTCTTGGCGGGATTGCCGTTCTCGTCGGTTTGGGTGGGCATTTGCGGTTGGTTGAGCTTGGTGATCTTCACCGAGAAGACCGAAAGGGTGATCGAGATCAAGGGCAGGATGAAGTATCCGTTCCAATGCTTCATATCGAAGAACTTGGACTTATTGTACGACTCCATCGCGGGGCGCAAGACCGCGTCGTACCCGTTGTCGAAACGTGTCTTTTTGACATTCAGCAACTTGGTCTCGGGCGGAAGCGTCGCGCCGAGCTGTCCGAGCCCCTTTCCGACGAACTTGTCGAGGGTCGGGACGGGATTGGTGTAGGTGTCGGACATAAAGACGTTCTTGATCCACAGCCAGCCCTGCTTCTCCTCGTCGTAGGTCGAGATCATCAGGTTGTCGAGATCCTCTTCGGTCACGCCGTCCACCTGCGCCGCCGCCTCGTAGGTCAGCGTCATCTCATAGACCATACGCTCGTTCTCGTAGCGCACCGCGGCGTTAAAGCCGGAGAAGACGATAAAGAAGATCACGATCGTGATCAAGGCGGGCAAACAACCGCCCGTCATCGAATAGCCGTGCTTCTTATAAAGCTCCATCTGCTTTTGTTGCAAGACGTCGGGCGAATTCGCATAAGTCTTCTTGAGCTTTTCGAGTTCGGGATTGATGACCTTCATCGCGCGATTATTCTTCATCATCGTGCGTTTCTGCCAAATGTCGAGCGGAGAAAGCAGGAGCTTCAAAAAGATCGTGAAGACCACGACCGTCCAACCGAAGTTCCCGATCCATTCGTACATTTTATAAATGAGTTTGCCTATCCAGTTCGTGATGACGGGCGCACTCGAAAGTAATTGCGTCAGATCAACCATTTGGCTCTCCCTCTGTAATTTTCCTTGACGGGATCGAACCCGCCTTTTGCGAAAGGATTGCACCGCAATATACGGCAAAAGCCCTTTATGCTGCCCAAGATCAGTCCGTATTTGTCTATCGCTTGATAGGTATAGGACGAACAAGTGGGCGTGTAAATGCATCTGTTTGGCAATGCGGACGAAATGTTCTTCTTATAAAAGCCGAGAAGCACGTGAGCCGCTTTGTCCATATCAATCCTCCGCGGAGTAGACGCCTGCCTGCCGAAGCAGCGAGAGCAACGCCTCTCTGAGTTCGTCGTAGGTGCGTTCGGCGGAGCCGGTGCGCGCCACGACGACGTAACTGCGATCCTGAGCCACCTTGCCGAGTTCCAAGCGGAACGCCTCTCTCAAACGGCGCTTCGTCCTATTCCTTTGGACGGCGCCGCCGACCTTCTTGCCGACCGAAAAACCCACTTTGGGGATCGAGAGCTTGCTCTTCGCGACGTAAAGGACCAAGAGCGCGTTCTTATATACCGCACCGTGGCGGTAAAGGTAGTCGAAACTACGAGACGCGGTTAGGCGGTACTTTTTCTGCATTCCTTACGCGCAGAGTTGCTTTCTGCCCTTGGCGCGACGTCTCGAGAGGACGTTCCTGCCGCCCTTGGTCGCCATTCTCGCGCGGAAACCGTGCACTTTGCTTCTGTGTCTCTTCTTGGGTTGGTAAGTTCTTTTCATAATCTATGACCTCACTTTTATATAGTCTAAAACTTAATACCTGATTTGCATAGGCAAAAATTATTATAACGATAATAATTATAGGCTGTCAAGCGTTTTATGAAACGGAATTCGCTCTCGACGGCGCGGAAAATCCAATCGTTACGATAATTTAAGGCGCAGAAAGGAAAAAGTGTGTTAAAATCAATGTATGAAACGACTACGCACCCTGATCGCGATCCTATCCGTCTTCATCCTGCTCTTTTCTCTCTGCTCCTGCAAAAACAACGGCGAGCAGAGCGCTTCCTATTACGAAGCGGGGACGGCGAATCCTCTTTTAACATCCAAGATCGAAGTGCCGATCCAAGGCTACGAATTCGTGACCTTCTTGAACCGCGGCATGATCGAGATCTCGGACGAAACGGGCACCTATTACGGTGCGATGAACCGCGACGGCAGCGTGCTGATCCAACCGACGAAATACTCGACCATCACGATGGAAGGGGACTTCTTCTTCGCGGAAGGCAACCTCGAAGATGGACTTTACGACGTTCTGAACCTCAACGGCGAGATCGTCTATTCCACCTTTAAGCCGATCACGATCACCGACGTTGGCGAAGGCTGCGTCCGCGTCGAAGAGGACGACATGAGCTATATTTACAACGAAAAGGGCGAGGATCTACTGGGTGCGACGTCCCTAGACAGCACCTACGAGTACACGGTCTGTAAGGACTATATCGCGGCGCGGAGCAAGACGCGCAAAAACGCTTTCGTCTTCTCCCGTCGAACGGGCGATACCCTGCTCTCGATGTACGGCAGTTCGTCGGTATCCTTCGACCTTGCCTACCTCGGCAAAAAGGATTTCCTCGTGATCCGCGAAGAAGTCGTTGACGCGTCGAGCGACTACAGCTACTCACTCAAACGGAACGGAGAGACCAAGTACGTGCGTCAAACGGCTGAGATCCACGCCTTGGACGGCAGCGCGCCTCGCTCCGTCACGACCGGGGCGCCGATCTATTCCCTTAGCGACCGTTATTCTTTCGGCATGACCCAACAAGAACGCGAAAACTACGGGCTGAAAGAGGGCTATTTCTCCCTCGCGACCTATCGCCTGGACGGCAAGTCGGCGGACGGCTCGGTGGACTACGCCGTGACCGACGCGTCGCTCCGACCTTTGGCGACTATGCCCGAGAAGCTCAATCCGCAAGTCCGCCCCGTAAACGGCCTCTCCGTCGTGACCGGCGCCCAAGGAACGCTATACCTCGTGGACGACACCTTGAAAGTCGTGCGTACGGTCGACGACGCCGTCTACCAGTCCGCCTCTGTCTCGGGATCGGTCATCGCCGTCACGAGGATCGGAGAGGGGAGCAAGCGCGGCTGTTTGGACACGAACGGCAATGTCGTGATTCCCTTTGAATACTCCTATATTTCCGAGTTTTTCGGCAATTACGCCGTCGCTTCCAAGGGCGGCAAAGCCTATGTGATATGCACCGACGGATCCTCGCGCGAGATCGGCGAAGAGATCTTCCCCTACTACTGGATCGGTTACTACGAGATCGTGTCGGGAAACAGGATCGGGATCGCCTCGCTCGACGGAAACGTCCTGGTCCCCGCCACCTACGAGACCCTCGAGGGCATCGGACGCTACGGCGGCGAAGTCTTCGTCGCACTCAAGAAAGACGGCAAGACGACGGTCTTCCGCTTGTTCTGACCCCTTCCCTTGCTGTTTCTTGCAGAAAAAATCATTTCTTTGCTCTGAAATCCGATCGCGATCCTTGACCGCACCCCGCGCGGGTGGTATAATTTCGGTATCTTCATCGGAGGTATTACTATGGATCCCAACGTTCGTCCCGAAACTATGGAAAGAATCACAACGCCCGCCCTTGCGGAAAAGTTCATCGCCGAGCAGATCGCGGCGATCAAAGCGCAGGTCGGTGATAAAAAAGTCCTGCTCGCCCTCTCCGGCGGCGTGGACAGCTCGGTCGTCGCCGCACTCCTCATCAAGGCGATCGGCAAGAACCTCGTCTGCGTGCACGTCAATCACGGCTTATTGCGCAAAGGCGAACCCGAACAGGTCATCAAAGTCTTCCGCGACGAGATGAACGCGAACCTCGTCTACGTGGACGCGGTGGACCGCTTCCTCGACAAGCTCGCGGGCGTCAAAGAGCCCGAAACCAAGAGAAAGATCATCGGCGCGGAGTTCATCCGCGTGTTTGAAGAAGAAGCGCGCAAGCAGAAGGACAT
>JAFZZX010000199.1 GCA_017615515.1 Clostridia bacterium | reverse complement strand
TCGTCGCCCTCGTGAATGACTTCCATATTCACGATATAGTCGTCCTCGCCGATCTTCATCGAGCGAACGCCCGCGGCGGTCCTGCCCATCAAGCGGACGGTGTCTTCCTTGAAGCGGATACACTTGCCGAGGCTGGACGCCATCAGGATCTCTTCGCCGCCCATCGTCAGCACTGCGCCGATCAGCTCGTCGCCCTCGAGGAGATTGATCGCGATCTTGCCGCCCTTGCGCATATATTCGTATTCCTTGAGGGAGGTGCGCTTAATCTTGCCCTTCTTGGTAGCGAGTACGAGGTTGCCCGTTCTGCCTTGCTCTTCGGTGACGGGGAGCACCGTCGTGATCTTTTCCCCTTCCATCAGCTGCAAGAGGTTCACGATCGCCCTGCCGCGCGCGGTACGAGCCGCCTCGGGCACTTCGTACGCCTTGATCACGTACGTCCTACCGAAGTTCGTAAAGAAGAAAAGATCGTCGTGCGTCGAGCAGGTGAAGATGTCGGTCACAAAGTCCTCATCCTTGGGCTTGTGCGCCGTCACGCCCACGCCGCCGCGATGTTGCGAGCGATATTCCTTCAACGGCACGCGCTTGATGTAGCCGAAGTGGGTCGTGGAGATCACGACGTCCTCGCGCGCGATCAGGTCGGCGAGATTGAGTCCGCTGTAGGCGTAGCTGATCTCGCTCTTTCTCGGCGTACCGAACTTATTCTTGATCTCGAGCATCTCGTCCTTGATGATGCCGTCGCGCAGTTTGTTGTCGGCGAGAATGGACTTGTAGTAGGCGATATTCTTCTCGGTCTCTTCCATCTCAGCGAGCAGGCTGCCCGTCTCCATAGAGGTCAAGCGGTGCAGACGAATGTCGAGGATCGCGTTCGCTTGGCGATCGCTGAGCTCGAAGGCTTCCATCAGTTTGGTTTGCGCTTCCGCCCTGTCCTTTGCCGCGCGAATGATCGCAATGACGGCGTCGATATTCTGCAGAGCGATCACGAGGCCGCGGAGGATATGGTTCCTCTCTTCCGCTTTCGCGAGGTCGAACTTCGTGCGACGCTCCACGACGTCTTGCTGGTGCTTGACGTAGGCGGTCAAGATCTCCTTGAGGTTCATGATCTTCGGCGTGCCGTCGTCCAGGGCGAGGAAGATCATACTGACGGACTTTTGGAGCTCGGTGTGCTTGAAGAGCATATTCAGGACGACCTGCGCGTTGGCGTCGCGCTTGATGTCGATCACGAAGCGCATACCCACGCGGTCGGACTCGTCGCGAATGTCGGCGATGCCCTCGATCTTCTTGTCCTTCACGAGGTCGGCGATGCTCTTGATCAGTTTCGCCTTGTTGACCTGATAGGGGATCTCGGTCACGGCGATCCTCGAGCGGGTGCCGTTATTGTATTCCTCGATCTCGGTTTTCGCGCGCAAAATGCAGCTGCCGCGGCCGGTCAGATAGGCGTTCCTGACGTCCTGACTGCCGAGCAGGATCGCTCCGGTCGGGAAATCGGGCGCAGGGACGTATTTCATCAGGTCGACGATGTCGATATCGGGATCGTCGATCAAGGCGCAAGTCGCGTCGATGACTTCGCTGAGGTTGTGCGGCGGGATCGAGGTCGCCATACCGACGGCGATACCGTCCGACCCGTTCACCAAGAGGTTCGGATAACGCGAGGGAAGCACCTCGGGCTGCATACGGGTATCGTCGAAGTTCGGATAGAAGTTCACCGTCTCCTTGTCGATGTCGCGCAGCATCTCGAGCGCCATCTTGCTCATACGCGCCTCTGTATATCTGTACGCCGCGGCGGGGTCGCCGTCCACCGAACCGAAGTTGCCGTGGCCGTCCACGAGGGGGACGTTGATCGAGAAGTTCTGCGCGAGACGCACGAGGGCGTCGTAAACCGAGCTATCGCCGTGCGGGTGATACTTACCGAGCACGTCGCCGACGATGGTCGCGCACTTCTTGAAGGGCTTGTCCGGCGTCAGACCGATCTCGTTCATCGCGTAAAGGATGCGACGATGCACCGGCTTCAATCCGTCGCGGACGTCGGGGATCGCACGGCTGACGTTGACCGCCATCGCGTAGGAGATAAAGGATTTCTTCATCTCGCTTTCGCAACCGACCTCCACGATCTTGGTATTATCTATGATCTCTCCATGTACGATTTCTTTCTCTTTCATATCTCACCTCATTATACGTCCAGATTCTCGACGAGCTTCGCATTCTGCTCGATGAACTGTCTGCGGAGTTCGGGTTGCTCGCCCATCAGGATCGTAAAGGTCTCGTCCGCCTTCATCGCGTCTTCGAGGCGCACCTTCAGAAGGATGCGGGACTCGGGGCTCATCGTGGTCTCCCACAGCTGTTCGGGGTCCATTTCACCGAGACCTTTGTAGCGCTGGATGTCGTAGCCCTTCCTGCCGAGGGAATCGAGATAGACGTTCAGGTCTTCGTCGTTGTAGAAATACTTTTCTTCCTTGCCCTTCGTGACCTTGTAAAGGGGCGGCTGGGCGATATAGACGTGTCCTTCCTCGATCAGCGGCTTCATAAAGCGGAAGAAGAAGGTCAGCATCAAGATGCGGATGTGCGAGCCGTCCACGTCGGCATCGGTCATGCAGATGATCTTGTCGTAGCGGAGTTTCTCGGTGCTGAACTCTTCGCCGATGCCGCCGCCGAACGCCGTGATCATCGACTTGATCTCCTCGTTCTCGAGGACGTGATTGAGCCTCGCCTTCTCGACGTTCAGGATCTTACCGCGGAGGGGCAGGATCGCCTGGAAGCGTCTGTCACGACCCGACTTCGCGCTGCCGCCTGCGGAATCACCCTCGACCAAAAAGATCTCGCACTTGGACGCGTCCTTTTCGGTGCAGTCGGCGAGCTTGCCGGGGAGCGTGGTATTCTCGAGGAAGCCCTTGCGACGGGTCTCGTCGCGCACCTTGCGCGCCGCTTCCTTCGCCTTCTGCGCGTTGATCGAGCGCAGCACGAGCTCCTTGCTCTCCTTCGGGTGCTCTTCCATATAGGTGCCGAGACATTCGGTCAAGACGCGGGACACGATCGTACGCATCTCGCTGTTGCCGAGCTTGGTCTTGGTCTGCCCTTCGAACTGCGGGTTCGTGAGCTTCACGTTGATGACGGCGGTCAAGCCTTCGCGGACGTCGTCGCCCGAAAGCTTTTCGTTCTCTTTCAAAATGTTGAACTTGTGACCGTAGTCGTTGATGATACGCGTCAGCGCCGCCTTGAAGCCGTCCAAGTGGGTGCCGCCTTCCTCGGTATTGATGTTATTCGCATACGCGTAGACCGTCTCGTTGTAGGTCTCGTTGTACTGCAAAGCGATCTCGACCTCGCTGGTATCGACCTTCTCGTCGAAATACACGATCTCGCTAAAGAGCTTTTCGTGCGCGGAATTGAGGTCCTCGACGAAGTGAATGATGCCGCCGTCGTACTTGAAGTCGTCCTCGATCGGGGTCTCGGGGCGCAGATCCTTGATGTTGATATGCAAGCCCTTGTTGAGGTACGCGAGCTCGCGCAAACGGTGCTTCAAGACCTCGTACTTGAAGACGATGGTCTCGAAGATCTCCTTGTCGGGGAAGAAGGTGACCTTCGTGCCCGTCTTGTCGCTGTCGCCGACGACCTTCAGGTCGTAATTCGGCTTGCCGCGGGAGTACTCCTGCTTGTAGACGTGTCCGTTTTGGCAGATCTCCACGACCAGCCATTCCGAGAGCGCGTTCACGACCGAAAGACCCACGCCGTGCAGACCGCCGGAGATCGTGTAGCCCGAGCCGCCGAACTTGCCGCCTGCGTGCAGTTTGGTCAAGACGACCTCGACCGCGGACTTTCCTTCCGACTTCTTAAAGCCCGTAGGAATGCCTCTGCCGTTGTCCTCGACCGATACGCTGCCGTCCGGCTGAATCACGACGTAGATGTCCGTGCAGTAGCCTGCGAGCGCCTCGTCGATGCTGTTGTCCACGATCTCGGATACGAGATGATGCAGACCCCTCTCGTCCGTCGAACCGATGTACATGCCGGGACGAACGCGCACGGGTTCCAGGCCTTCCAGGACTTGTATGGCGTCTTCATTATAGGAATTCGTGACCTTATCCATTTTTCCCTCCGATGTTGTTATCCAAATAATATGTTCGCGCGCACGCACGTTGCGCGCACGCGTGTGCATAATATATAATATATTATATATTAAACTAATTTAATTGTAAATACCTTTTTGAAAATATTTTTGAGTTTATATTGTTTTACAAGAATACTTTAAAACCCCCATCATTGATTTCCTTTTCTTTTTATGGTAACATTAATATAGAAAACAAAAAAGGAAATGTTATGGCTTTTCACTACAAAGAACAAGTAAAATATGTAACCCCTGAGATAGATGAATTAAACAAACAGAGGCAAGAAATTGAGTACAAAAATAGAATACAAAAATTTTTTTGCTCCTCACTATCGCAAAAAACACAAGACCATATAGTATTATTCTTTTTATTCTTGCACTTCTTCTTTCTCGCTATTGCTCTTTTGTGTTTGTTTTTTGAGAATATTGGAGTCTCAAAAAAAATTATTCTTTTTCTCGTTGCTTATTTGCTATTGTTTTTCTGTATTTTTCTTGCTAGATGGTCAGATAAGGCAAAATCTATCAATAAAAAAATCGAAGAAATAGACAAAAAATTGGAATACGAAAAGAAAAGCCTCTCCGAAAAAGTAAAAGTTCAATATAATGACGGAGAAGTACATTTTTATGACGAGGGTCAATATGTAAGCGACGAGGAAAGTTGTTTGCTCGTTCCTGATGGCACGATTTATCATTACTATATGGGATGTTTTATTCATTGGAAACCAGAACAACAAAAAACCGTTTTAGAGAAAGG
>JAFZZX010000198.1 GCA_017615515.1 Clostridia bacterium | reverse complement strand
GGTGGACTTACTGGACTGACCGCCGGTGTTAGAATAAACCTCGGTGTCGAGGACGAGCACGTTCACGTCTTCGCCGCAAGCGAGCACGTGATCGAGGCCGCCGTAACCGATGTCGTACGCCCAACCGTCGCCGCCGAAGATCCAGATGGACTTCTTCACGAGGCAATCTTTCGCGGCGAGGATCTCCTGCGCGAGATCGGTGCAATTGCATTCCGTGGATTTAACAGCGTCACCCTTCGACGCGACGCATTCGCTGAGGAGCGCGACGAGCTTCTCGGAAGCGATCTTGCTGCCCTCCGCACTCTTCCTGTTGTCGAGCCATTCCTGCGCCGCCGCCTTGACTTCTTCTCTCTTGGCGACTTCCTTGAGTTGTTCGATCTTCTCGGCGAGCTTCGCCCTGCGCTGTGCGTAAGCGAGGTTCATACCGTAGCCGAACTCGGCGTTGTCCTCAAAGAGGCTGTTCGCCCAAGCGGGACCGTGACCTTCCTTATTGACGGTGTAGGGGCAAGTCGGAGCGCTGCCGCCGTAGATCGAGGAGCAACCCGTCGCGTTCGCAACGACCATTCTGTCGCCGAACATTTGGGTGATGACCTTGACGTACGGAGTTTCGCCGCAACCCGCGCAAGCGCCGGAGAACTCGAAGTAGGGCTGTCTGAACTGGCTGCCCTTGACGGAGGTCGCCTTGCAACCCGGGCAAGCGCTGACGTCCACGTCGGGCAGAGTCTTGGTGAAGTTGTAGTTGACGGTCTCGTCGTCCACGATAGAGCCGAGCGGCACCATGTTGAGCGCCTTATCCTCGGCAGCCGCACCCTTTTGGCCCGCGGCGACCGCTTTCTTGTCGGCGCCCGCATTCACGGGACAGATATTCGCGCACACGCCGCAACCCATACAATCGAGAGCGGAGACCTGCATACGGAAGTTGTAGCCCTTGTTGCCCGTCATTGCCTTGGTCGCGAAGGAAGCGGGAACGTCCGTGCCCTCGGCGACCACCGCGGGACGGATACAAGCGTGCGGACAAACGAACGCGCATTGGTTACATTGGATACACTTCTCGGCGTTCCACTTCGGAACGAGAACCGCCACGCCGCGCTTCTCGTACTGCGTGGTGCCGGTCGGCACGGAGCCGTCCGCATTGAAGGCGGAGGACGGGAGTTTGTCGCCTTCCTGCGCGATGATCGGAGCGATGGTGTTCATGAAGTACTCGCTACCCTCGACCTTCGCCATATCGGCGCCGGTGGTGGCGTCCGCCCAAGCGGCGGGCACGTCGATCTTCACGAGGTTCGCCTCGGCGCTGTCGATCGCGGCGTAGTTCATATTGACGACCGCGTCGCCCTTCTTCGCGAAGGACTTATACGCCATCTTCTTCATGAAGTCGACCGCGTCGGCGTAGGGGATGATGTTCGCGATCTTGAAGAACGCGGACTGCAAAATGGTATTCGTTCTGCCCTTCAGACCGAGACCCGCGGCGATCTTGATCGCGTCGATCACGTAGAGGTTCACGTGCTTCTTCGCGATGTCGCGCTTGACGGCGGCGGGCAACACGTGCTCGAGCTCTTCCACGGTCAAAGCCGAGGTGTTGAGGAGGAAGCTGCCGCCCTCTTTGATGTCGCCCGTCATATTGTAGCGGGTGATGTAGGAGGGATTGGAGCATTGGACGAAGTCCGCCGCGTCAATGAGGTACGCGGACTGGATCTTGGTGTCGCCGAAACGCAGGTGGGAAACGGTGATACCGCCCGACTTCTTGCTGTCGTAGAAGAAGTAGCCCTGCACGAACTTGTCGGTGTGGTCGCCGATGATCTTGATGCTGTTCTTATTCGCGCCGACGGTGCCGTCCGAGCCGAGACCCCAGAACTTGCAGGAGATCGTGCCCGCGGGAGCCGCGTCGTACTTCTCGGAGAAGTCGAGAGAGGTATTGGTCAGATCGTCGTAGATACCGACGGTGAAGTGGTTCTTCGGCTGAGCCTGCTCGAGGTTCTTATAGACCGCATAGACCATCGAGGGATTGAACTCCTTGGAGCCGAGGCCGTATCTGCCGCCCACGACCTTGATGTCGGTCTTGCCGTGCTCGAGGAGCGCGGAGCAGACGTCGAGGTACAGAGGTTCGCCGAGGGAGCCCGCTTCCTTGGTCCTGTCGAGGACCGCGAGTTTCTTGACGCTCTTCGGGAGAGCCGCAAGGAACGCGTCGACCGCGAACGGACGATACAGGCGGACCTTCAAGAGACCGACCTTGTGACCTTCCTTATTCATCTTGTTGATGGTCTCCTCCACGGCGTCCGCGCCGGAACCCATCAGCACGATCACGTTCTCCGCATTGGGATCACCGACGTAGTCGAAGAGGTGATAGCTCCTGCCGGTCAGGGCGGAGACCTTGTCCATCATCTCTTGGACGATGGCGGGGGTCGCCTCGTAGTACTTATTCGCGGTCTCGCGGTTCTGGAAGTAGATGTCCGCGTTCTGCGCCGTGCCGCGCTGGATCGGGTGCTCCGGATTCAGAGCGCGAGCGCGGAAGTCCTCGATGTCCTTCATATCGACGAGGGTCTTCATCTCGTCGTACTCGATCATATCGATCTTGGACACTTCGTGCGAGGTACGGAACCCGTCGAAGAAGTGGAGGAAAGGCACTTTCGCTTTCAAGGTGGACAGGTGCGCGACCAAGGCGAGGTCCATAACTTCCTGCACGGAGTTGGACGCGAGCATCGCGAAACCGGTCTGACGGCAAGCCATCACGTCGGCGTGGTCACCGAAGATGTTGAGAGCGTGCGCCGCGAGGGCACGAGCGCTGACGTGGAAGACGGTGGGCAAGAGTTCGCCCGCGATCTTGTACATATTCGGGATCATCAGGAGCAAGCCTTGGCTCGCCGTGTAGGTCGTCGTCAAAGC
>JAFZZX010000019.1 GCA_017615515.1 Clostridia bacterium | reverse complement strand
GATCAAGATCTTGTCGAAATAAACGGGAAACGGCTCGGGGTTGCCCATCGAGGACAAAAGCACGCCGCCAGACTCCGCTTGCTTGTAGATCTCGGTCAGATATTTCTGTTGCCAGTTTGCGTTGGGGCGGAAAGAGTTTTGATTGGGAACGATCTTTAATGCCTTGGTCGGGCACAGACAGACGCAACGCTGACAATCTACGCACTTGGTGCTGTCCGAGATCATCTTTCCGAAGCCCTCCTCGTACCGGTGGACTTCGTTGGAGCATTGCCGCTCGCACACGCGGCAATTCACGCACTTGTCATAGTCGCGCACCACTTCGAAGGGCGCCACGTTATAGTCGATCATTGCTTGCCTCCTTTCACACGGTAAACGATGGGTTTGCCGCCCTCCGCGTAAAACATTTTGTCAAACGAGGGGCATACGCGACGGATCGCCGCTTCCTCGCTCGCCATATACACTTTGTCCCCTTTCTCCGCCACCGCAAGGGTTCTGAGTTTCAAACGGTCGTTGAGCGCCATCACGCCGCCGTCGAACCCAACGATGATCGAGAAGGGTCCCGTGACGAGCTCTGCGGAGAAGACGTCGCGGAGGTAAGTCGCGCGCGCCTTTTCCTCTTCACTCATGCGGTCGATGCGCTCCCAAAAGGGGGCGGCGATGACCTCGGCGCATTCCTCGAAGGTCAGCGCCTTCTTGCGCGTCAGATAATCGAGGATGTAGGTGATGACCTCGGTATCGGTCAAAAGGGTGCATTTGTAGCCGTACATCTCCATCGCGCGGCGATTCGCGTCGTAACTGCTGATCTCGCCGTTGTGCACGACCGACAGCCCGAGCAGCCCGAACGGATGCGCGCCGCCCCACCACCCGGGCGTATTGGTCGGATAGCGCCCGTGCGCGGTGAAGAGGTAGCCTTTGTAACTGTCGAGCATATAGAACCTGCCGACGTCCTCGGGGAAGCCGACCGCCTTGAAGATGCCCATATTCTTGCCCGAAGAGAAGATATAGGCGCCCTTGATCTCGGTATTGACCGCGAACACGGTGCGGAAGACGCACTCGTCTGCCCCCGTCTTCACGAAGTCGATGTATTTCTGCTTGGGATAGACGAAGTAACGACGGATCTCGGGCTCGTCCACGATCTCGGGGATCTTCCGCGTCGGGATGTCCTCGTCGGAATCGATCTCGTAGTAGCGGGAGATATACTCCTCAAAGTCCTTCCTCGCGCTGTGGATCGTAAAGAAGACGTGGAACGCATAGAGATCCTTTTTGTCGGGATAAATACCGTAACAAGCAAAGCCGCCGCCGAGACCGTTGGAACGATCTCGCATCACCGCGATGGAGTCGATGATGTCCGCGCCCGAAAAGAGCGCTCCCGTCTTGTCGAAGATCGCCGAGATCGCGCAGCCCGCGGGATTTCTGAACTCTCCTTCCAATAACATAATTCACCTCTCTTCCCGACCTTTCGATCGGATCAAAACAAAAAAGGCGCCCGCTCCGAACGCCTCGGGGCAACCCGAAACTTCGGAACGAACGCCTTTGTTCGTACACTCGGATTATAGTCCCACTCCGCGTCTTTTGTCAACGGTTTTCGGAAAAGTTTTTTTCAAAAAATCCCGAAATAAAGGGCATTTATGAGGATATTAAACGCGATTTATCGAGAGGCGAACGCTCTAAAAAATCTTTTGGAAAAATCGCGAAAAACCCTTGACACGGCTTTTTTGCGGTGCTACATTAAAGGCGTTGAAACAGCAAAGGCGCTGCGGATTTATTCCGTGGCGCCCTTTTTGTTTATATGGCTGTTTCGAACGAAATGAAAGGAGGAAACAACTTATGAAAAGCGTACCTGAAACTTTCGGCTCATTGGTATTCGGTGATGAGGTCATGCGTCAGCGTCTTCCCAAAGACACCTATAAGGCTCTTCAAAAGACCATTCAGAAGGGTCTCGAACTCGACAGAAGCGTCGCGGACGTCGTCGCGAACGCGATGAAAGACTGGGCGACCGAGCTCGGCGTGACCCACTTTACCCATTGGTTCCAGCCGATGACGGGCGTGACCGCCGAGAAGCACGACAGCTTCATCTCCCCGACCAAGACGGGACAGGTCATCATGGAGTTCTCGGGGAAAGAACTCGTCAGGGGCGAACCCGACGCGTCCAGCTTCCCCTCGGGCGGCTTGCGCGCGACCTTCGAAGCGCGCGGCTACACGGCGTGGGATCCCACGAGCTACGCGTTTATTAAGGATAAATGCCTGTATATCCCGACCGCGTTCTGCTCCTACGGCGGCGAGGCTCTCGACAAGAAGACCCCGCTCCTCAGAAGTATGGAAGCGATCAACAAACAGGCGCTCCGCATCTTAAAGCTCTTCGGCAACGAGGACGTGACGAGCGTCAAGACCACGGTCGGCCCCGAGCAGGAGTACTTCCTGATCGACAAGGCGATGTACGAGAAGAGAAAGGATCTGATCTACACCGGCAGGACGCTCTTCGGCGCCCGCCCGCCCAAGGGGCAAGAGCTCGAGGATCACTACTTCGGCGCGATCAAGACCCGCGTGCAGGAGTTTATGAACGAACTGAACGAGGAACTGTGGAAACTCGGCATCCTCGCCAAGACCGAGCACAACGAGGTGGCGCCCGCGCAGCACGAACTGGCTCCGATCTTCACGACCACGAACATCGCGACCGATCACAACCAGCTCACGATGGAACTCATGCGTAAGATCGCCGCGAAACACGGTATGGCGTGCTTATTGCACGAGAAACCCTTTGCGGGCGTGAACGGCAGCGGCAAGCACAACAACTGGTCGATCTCGACAGACACCGGCATAAACCTATTGGAGCCGGGCGACACCCCCGACGAGAACGCGCAATTCCTATTGTTCCTCGCCGCGGTCATCAAGGCGGTGGACGAATATCAAGACCTCTTGCGTATCTCGGTGGCGAGCGCGGGTAACGATCACCGCCTGGGCGCGAACGAAGCGCCGCCCGCCGTGGTCTCGATCTTCCTCGGCGACGAGCTCCAAGGCGTGCTCGATTCGATCGAAGAAGGCAAGCACTACGACAAAAAGGTGCGTAAGCAATTGAAGATCGGCGTGGACGTACTCCCGAAGTTCCCGACCGACACGACCGACCGCAACAGAACCTCCCCCTTCGCCTTCACGGGCAATAAGTTCGAGTTCCGTATGCTGGGTTCCAACGCCTCGATCTCCTGCGCGAACATCATCCTCAACACCGCGGTGGCGGAAGAGCTCGAGCAGTTCGCGGACTATCTCGAGAAAGCCGAGGACTTCAACGCCTCCCTGAACTCCCTCGTCAAGAAGGTGATCACCGAGCACAAGCGCATCATCTTCAACGGCAACGGCTACGACGACGAATGGATCAAGGAAGCGGAAGCGAGAGGCCTCATGAACCTCAAGACCACCCCCGACGCCCTGCCCTACTACGTCGCGGAGAAGAACCTCGCCCTCTTCAAGAAGCAAGGCGTCTTCACCGAGACCGAGGCGAGAGCGCGCTACGAGATCGCCCTCGAGAACTATTGCAAGGTGATCCACATCGAGGCGCTGACCGCCCTCACGATGCTGAAAAACGACATCTTGCCCGCCGTGAGCGCCTATCAAAAGGAGATCGCCGACATCCTCTACGCCAAAGAGGCGTACAAGGCGAGCGCCAAGTACGAGAAGGCGATGCTGACCAAGCTCTCCGAGCAGGGAGACGCCCTCTTCCTCGCGACCGAGATGCTGGAAAAGAGCCTCGCGAAAGCGGAGAAGATGACGGACTATTCCGAGATCTCTTTCTACTGCAAGGACGTCTTGATCCCCGAGATGGAGAAAGCACGCGCCCTTGCCGACGACCTCGAAACGGTCGTCCCCACGGAGAAGTGGCCTTATCCTTCGTATGGAGATTTGCTGTTCTCTGTAAAATAGGAGCATGATTATGACGGTAGAGTTTTGGTTTTTGATCGGCGCTGCGCTGGTATTTTGGATGCAAGCCGGTTTTGCGATGGTGGAGACCGGCTTCACACGCGCGAAAAACGCGGGCAACATCATCATGAAGAACCTGATGGACTTCTGCATCGGGACGGTGGTCTTCTCTCTCCTCGGCTACACGCTGATGATGGGCGAAGACGCCCTCGCGGGGCTCATCGGTCTGCCGAATATGGATATGTGGACGCATTTCAAGGACTTCATCGCAAGTCCCGCGGAAGGATTTACGGGCGCGTCCACCTTCGTCTTCAACCTGATCTTCTGCGCGACGACCGCGACCATCGTGTCGGGCGCGATGGCGGAGAGGACGAAGTTCTCCTCTTACTGCATCTATTCCGCCGTGATCTCCCTCTTCATCTACCCGATCGAGGCGCATTGGATCTGGGGCGGCGGGTGGCTCTCTGCGCTCGGATTCCACGACTATGCGGGCTCCTGCGCGATCCATATGGTAGGCGGCATCGCCGCCTTGGTCGGCGCGATCATCCTCGGCGCGAGAACGGGCAAATACGAGCGTGACGCGGCGGGCAAGGTCATTAAGGTCAACGCGATCCCCGGACACTCTATCCCCCTCGGCGCCTTTGGCGTCTTCATCCTGTGGCTCGGTTGGTACGGATTCAACGGAGCGGCGGCGACCACGGCGAGCGAACTCGCGTCGATCTTCCTGACCACGACCATCGCTCCTTCGGTGGCGACGGTCACGACGATGATCTTCACCTGGGTCAAGAACAAGAAGCCCGACGTATCGATGTGCTTGAACGCCTCTCTGGCGGGACTTGTGGCGGTGACGGCGGGGTGTGACGCCTTCGACGCCCTCGGCGCGGCGGTGGTCGGACTGGTCTCCGGTATCCTCGTCGTGGTCGTGGTGGAAGTGCTCGACCTCAAACTGCACGTCGACGATCCCGTCGGCGCGGTGGCTGTGCATATGACCAACGGCATCTGGGGCACGATCGCGGTCGGCTTGCTCGCGACTCCGAGCGCTCCCGCAGGGCTCAGCGGCCTGTTCTATACCGGCTCCTTCCGTCAGCTCGGACTGCAACTCCTGGGCGTGGTCGCGGTCGGCGCCTGGTCGGTCGTCATGATGATCCTGACCTTCCTCGTCATCAAGAAGACGCACGGCTTGCGCTGCTCGGTGGAAGAGGAACTCGTCGGACTGGATAAGTCGGAACACGGCTTGCCGAGCGCCTACGCGGACTTCGCTCCCGCGATGACGGGGACCTTCTCCTTCGGCGGCGTAGCGGCGCCTGCGGTGACGGGCGAGACCCCGATCGCCGAGGCGATCCCCGTATCCAAAGAAGCGGTGCCCGTCAGCGTAAAAGTCAAGGAAACGGTAACGGGCGTCAAGATGACCAAGCTCGAGATCGTCTGCAAGGAGTCGCGCTTCGAAGCGCTCAAGAACGCCTTGATGGAGCTCGGCGTGACGGGCATGACGGTCTCGCACGTGATGGGTTGCGGTATGCAGAAAGGCACGCCCGAATACTACCGCGGCGTCCCGATCGAGGTCAATCTCCTGCCCAAAGTGCAGGTGGACGTCGTGGTCAGCAAGATCCCCGTTTCGGCAGTCGTGGACGCTGCCAAGAAAGCGCTCTACACGGGGCATATCGGCGACGGCAAAATCTTCGTATATGACGTAGAGAACGTCGTGAAAGTGCGTACGGGCGAAGAAGGCTACGACGCACTGCAGGACGTGGAATAAGGAGAAACTATGTGTTCGATCATGGGAGTCAAGGGACATTCGTTGTCCCTTGATAAGTTCAAAGAGTTTTTCGAGCGGACCAAGAGCCGCGGTCCCGATATGACGCAGGTGGAAGCGGTCAAGGGCGGCATCATCGGATTCCACCGCCTCGCGATCATGGGGCTCCATCCCGAAGGGATGCAACCCTTCACCCTCGGCAGCAAAAAGGTTGTTTGTAACGGCGAAGTGTACGGCTTCCGCCCCCTGAAAGAGGCACTCATCGAGAAAGGCTACGCCTTCACGAGCGACAGCGATTCCGAGATCCTCTTGCCCCTCTACGAGGAGCACGGCACGGATATGTTCGGTATGCTCGACGCGGAATACGCCCTCCTCATCTACGACGACGAAACCGAAGACTTCATCGCCGCGCGCGACCCGATCGGCATTCGCCCCCTCTTCTACGGCTATCAAGCGGACGGCGAGATCGCCTTCGCGAGCGAAGCGAAGAACCTCGTGGGGCTCGTCGACGAGATCCTGCCCTTCCCTCCGGGCTACTACTATAAGGACGGCGTCTTCACGCGCTACGCCTCGGTGACCAAGGTGGACGAATATATCAAGGGCGACCTCGATACGATCTGCGCAAACATACACGATAAACTCGTAAAAGGCATCGAAAAGCGGCTGGACGCGGACGCTCCCGTCGGCTTCCTCTTGTCGGGCGGACTGGATTCGTCGCTCGTGTGCGCCGTGGCGCAAAAACTCTCCTCTCATCCGATCAAGACCTTCGCGATCGGTATGGACGTGGACGCGATCGACCTTAAATACGCCCGTCAAGTGGCGGACTATATCGGCAGCGACCACACCGAAGTCATCATCTCCAAAGAGGACGTCCTCGCGGCATTGGAGCCCGTCGTGCATCTCCTCGGCACCTTCGACATCACGACCATTCGCGCCTCTATCGGTATGTATCTCGTCTGCAAGGCGATCCACGAAAAGACCGACGTGCGCGTGCTCCTGACCGGCGAGATCAGCGACGAACTCTTCGGCTACAAATACACCGATTTCGCCCCGTCCGCCGAGGCGTTCCAGCAAGAAGCCGTCAAGCGCGTGGACGAACTGTATATGTACGACGTGCTGCGTGCCGACCGTTGCATCAGCGTGAACTCCTTAGAAGCGCGCGTGCCCTTCGGCGACCTCGATTTCGTCAGATACGTGATGGCGATCGACCCCGCCCTAAAACTCAACACCTACCACAAGGGCAAGTACCTCTTGCGCCGCGCCTTCGAAGGCGACTACCTGCCGCACGACATCCTTTATCGCGAAAAAGCGGCGTTCTCCGACGCCGTCGGACATTCGATGGTAGACGACCTGAAGGAATACGCCGAGAGCCAATATACCGACGAGGATTTCATCGCGAAACGCGCAAAATACGAGCACGCGACCCCCTTCACCAAGGAATCGCTCCTCTATCGCGAACTCTTCGAGAAGTATTATCCCGGGCAAGCGCAGATGATCAAAGACTTCTGGATGCCGAATAAGGACTGGGAAGGCTGCAACGTCACCGACCCGTCCGCCCGCGTCCTATCGAACTACGGCGCCAGCGGCGAATGATCCCCCGATTCTCCGACCCAAAACCGTGAACGCAAATTACAAACGCAAAAACACCCACCGACAAACGCCGATGGGTGTTTTTCGTAAAGTGCCGGTATGATCGAGATCGAGCGCGATCTCCCCCTGCTTCGCGCGCGTAGGGCGGCGATCCGCGATCAATAATTCTCTTTCCTGACCTCGAAATAGGCTTGCGGATGATTGCAGACCGGACAGACCTCGGGCGCGGAAATCCCGACGACCACGTGGCCGCAGTTGCGGCATTCCCAGATCGTCACGCCGCTCTTTTTGAAGACTTCCATCGTCTCCACGTTCTTCAGCAGCGCGCGATACCTCTCCTCGTGCATCTTCTCGATCGCAGCGACGCCGCGGAACTGTTTGGCGAGCGCCGTAAAGCCCTCTTCTTCCGCCTCTTTCGCCATTCTCTCGTACATATCCGTCCACTCCGCGTTCTCGCCTTCCGCCGCATGCAAGAGATTCTCGGCGGTATCTCCGAGTTCACCCAGCGCCTTGAACCACAGCTTGGCGTGTTCCTTCTCGTTCTCCGCCGTCTGCAAGAAAAGCGCCGCGATCTGTTCATAACCCGCTTTCTTCGCCACCGAAGCAAAGTAAGTGTACTTGTTGCGCGCCTGCGATTCTCCCGCAAAGGCTTCCCAAAGGTTTTTCTCGGTCTTGGTACCTGCATAGACGCTCTTTTTCGGAGCCGCTTCCGCCTTGAACTTCTCCGCCGGTTGCTTGCAGACCGGGCAGGTCTTCGGCGGCTCCTCACCCTCGTGTACGTATCCGCATATCGTGCATACCCATTTTTTCATTTTCCTTTCTCCTTTTCGCTTGCGCTTCAAGCATTGTTATGATAGCACATTTCGCCCCAAAAATCAACCGACTGCTTACAACGGGCGATATATCGAGACGAATGAGGAAGAGGGCGCGTCCCTCTATTTTTGCGGAGCGATCGCCCCGAAACGCGCCGCCGCCCCTTTCCCCGATCCGCAGGGCAACAAAAGAGCGGATATAGTTGAAAAAAACGAGGGAAGGTGCTATGCTTTTAAGGGAACGTCCGACTTGTCGGACAGACCGAAAAGGACGGGAGCTATGAGCAAAGATAGGATTAGAAAAGTTCGCTTTTCTCCGATGGAAGGCGCGGCAAAAAATCCCTATATCGGATTCACGAGTTATCAACGGTTTCGCGGCGATCCGCTTTTTTCGGACATCATCGTGCGTCCCGAAAACAATCTCACCGAAACCGAGCGAACGGAATGCTATCCCGTCAGCGCGGAAGCGACCTTGATGCAGGCGGGCGAAGCGGGCTTTTATCCCGACGCCGAAGTCGCGTATATCCGCATCCTTTGGAAGGACTTTGAACCGCAACGCAAGCAATATCGATACGAACTGATCGCCGACATTCTGAACAAGGCGAAGGACAACGGTCAAACCGTGATGTTTCGCCTAATGCCGCACAGCACCCGTGCGAGCGACGACGTGCCCGAATGGCTGAAAAGCGTGATCCCCTGCCCCGAGAGACCCATCGGAGAAAGGGTCAAGGATTCTCCCTCGGATCCCCTATGGCTCCGCCTGTTCGGCGAGGCGATCGAAGCGATCGGTAAGGCGTTCGACGGCGACCCGACCCTCGACGTCGTGGACGTCTCTCTGACGGGGGCGTGGGGCGAAGGTCACCGCGTTGCCGACTACCCGAAAGAGGCGCTCGAAGCCTTGGCGGACGTATATGCCCGCGCCTTCCCGAACACTCGCTTGATCGGACAAGTCGCGGCACCGTGGCTCTCAAACTACCTGAACGCACGCCATCCCTGCGGCTGGCGCGGAGACGGCACGGGAGAGCCCAAGCACATGACGGTCTTTTACCCTGCCGCCGCAGAGGCGATGCCCGACCTATGGAAAAAGGCGCCGATCTCTTTCGAGTCCTATTGGTGGCTCGGAGAATGGGAGCGCCATGGGTGGGACTTCGACGAGATCATCGAAAAGACTCTCGCGTGGCACATCTCCACCTTTAACGGCAAATCCTTCCCGATCCCCGAAGCGTGGCGGGAAAAGACCGAATACTGGCTCGGCAAGATGGGCTATCACTTCGTCCTCTCGGAAGCCGCTTATCCCGAAGAGGCGACAGCGGGCGAGCGGGTACGCGTTTTTCTGAAAGTCCTAAACCGCGGCGTTGCGCCGATCTACAACGAAGTGCCGCTCCGCGTCAGGCTCCGCGGCGAAAAGGAATATCTCTTCCGAACGGACGTCGACCCGCGCGAATGGCTCCCCGGGGAGCACGAAGCGGTCTTTGACCTCCCTCTTCCCGTCGATATGGCGGCGGGCGACTACGAAATCGCCGTCACGCTATCGGGCGAGGACGGCCCCGTCGTTCGCTTCGAAACGCAGGGCGAGTGGGACGGCGCGTTCCTCACGATCGGGCGCGTCTCGCTCTCCTAAACGAGGTGTATATGGATAAATCGACCATTCAAAACCACAACCGCTATATGACCGCCTTTTTGGAGGAGTTCGGGTTCGGCGACGAGGTGAAGAGCGCGCTCCAAGATGCGTTCGACCGCGTTTTCGGCGATCAAGACGCCGCACGGCTCTTCGATGAGATCCGTCGCAGGTTCGAGCAATCGCCCGACGAAAGGTTTTTTTACCTGATCGAGAACGCGGACAAGATCGCGGCAACGTGCGCGATCAGTCCCTATACCGCCTATCTGTTGGTGCTGATCCTTTTGTCCGAGAGCAGCAAGCGGATCTACGCCGAGCGCAAGGTCTCCCTCGAGATGTGGCGGCGCAATATGCGCGACCTACGCTACACCTCAGACGCGTGCCTACTCGTGAAAGGGGTGTACGGCACCGATTCGCCGAGATGGTACGAGCGATTCTTCAACGCGACGCGCTTTACCTTCGGCAAATTGCAGTTTGAGCTCTGCGCCCTCGGCAAGCCGTATCAAAAGGACGATCTCTCCCTCTCCCCCGACGACCAAGCGATCTTTATCCACATTCCGCGCACGGGCGAGCGCCTCTTGCCCGAGGACGTGGACGCTTCGGCGCAAGCGGCCGCCGCCTTCTTCAAAGAGCGCTACGGCACTCGGCGCACGGTCTTTGCCTGCCACTCCTGGATATTGTATCCCGAGAACAAGAATATCCTTTCCGCGGGATCCAATTTGTATTCCTTTATTTCGAGGTTCGAGATCATCGACGTCGTGGAAGACGCCGAGCACAAGGAGCTTTGGCGCCTATTTGACAAGGAGTATAACGGTGATCCCGACGACCTGCCGCAGGACTCTTCCCTGCGCCGCGCCTACGTGCAGAGGTTAAAGGAAAACAAACCGCTCGGGGTCGCCCTCGGCGTGTGGGTCTATCGGCAATGATCGCCGACATCGGCTCGGTCGATACATAATAAAAACTCGGATCTCTCCGAGTTTTTTGTTTTACGTCGCCGATCGGCTTTCTTTGCGGTAAACGACCTTTCCGCCGACCATCGTCAAGAGGACTTCAAAGCCTTCGTCCAGCACGGTCAGATCCGCCGCCTTCCCGACTGCGATCGAACCGTAACGGTCGAAAACGCCGAGATTCTTCGCGGGGTTGACGTTGGCGCAATCTATCGCGTCGGTAAAGGAGACGCCACACTTCGTGACGAGGTTTTTTACGGCGACGTTCATCTTGAGCACGCTACCCGCGAGCGTGCCGTCCGCGAGGCGCGCTTCGCCGTTCTTTACGATCACCGTTTGGCCGCCGAGTTCGCTTTCGCCGTCGGGTAGCCCCTTGGCGCGTATGCTGTCGGTGATCAGCGTGAACTTGTCCTTCGGCTTATTCTTCCAAGCCAGCTTGATCGCAGGGACAGAAACGTGGATCGTATCGCAGATCATCTCGCAATTCAGCTCGTCCGTGAGGAGCGCCCCACCGACGACGCCGATCTCCCGATGGTGCAGTCCCTTCGCGGCGTCGAAGGTATGCGTGACGCTCTTCGCGCCGCTCCTTACGGCG
>JAFZZX010000197.1 GCA_017615515.1 Clostridia bacterium | reverse complement strand
TCAAACTGCTTTTGAAGATGGGAATGTACCTTTTGGACTGCTCCGCGCTCCCCGCCTATACGGTGGTCAGCGAGATCGCGGAAACGGCGAAAAAGGTCGGGAAGGGCGCCGTCGTCGGCTTTTTGAACGCCGTACTGCGCTCCTATGCCGAGAAGGGGAAGGATCTCTATCCCGACGACCCGCAAGAGCTGTTGTCGGTTCGTGCGAATCTGCCCGTGTGGCTTGTGGATCGCTATATTCAAGAGTGGGGCGAAGAGGAAGCGACGCGGCGTTTGACGATGCCTCGCACCGTGAAGACCCATATCCGCCCCGCCTTCTCTCTCGGGAAGGAGGGACTAGCCGATCTTTTGCGCGAGCGTAGCGTTTCGTATGAAGAGACCGCACACGGCTTCTATATCGGCGCGGTGTCCGCCGTCTCGGACCTTCTCCGCGAGGGCAAGGCGACCGTGATGTCCTACGGTAGCGCGGAGGTCGCGTCCGCCGTTCCGTATATCGGCGGTGAGATCCTCGATCTCTGCGCCGCTCCCGGCGGCAAAAGCGTCTATCTCGCGGAGAAGTACGGCGCACCCGTCGTCGCTTGCGATCTCCATCCGCATCGCGTGGAGCTCATTGAGAAATACGCCGCGCGTATGCACGTTACCAACGTGTCTCCCTGCGTAGAGGATGGTACGGCGCTCAGGAAAGAGTGGATCGGCAGGTTCGATACGGTGCTCCTCGATGCGCCTTGTTCGGGGCTCGGCTCTCTCGCCGCGAATCCCGATATCGCGATCCATCGCAATGCTTACGATATGAACGACTTATCCTGCACGCAGTATCGTCTGATCGAGACCGCCGGGAAGTACGTTAAGCAATATGGATTTATGGAATATTCCACTTGTTCCGATCTTCCCTCAGAAGACGGCGACGTCGTGCGGTGGTTTCTCGATCGGGATCCGTCCTTCCTCTTGCAAGAGGAGCATTATACCGATCCCGCCGAAGGCGGTGGCGAGAGTTACTACTATGCGATCTTGAGGAAAGTATGAAACTATTGACCGATCTTACCTTGTCCGAACTCAAAGAATTGATGGCAGCTTACGGCGAGCCTTCTTTTCGCGCGGAGCAGCTCTATTTGAATCTCTACGCGGGCAAGGACTTTCCCGAGATGACGAATATCGGCAAAGGGCTCAAGGAGCGTCTTGCCGCAGACGGCTATCTCGCGGTCGGGGTGACGATCCTCGAGCACTACGTCTCCCGCGAGGACGGCACGGTGAAGTTTCTTTTCTCCCTCTCGGACGGCAATATCGTCGAGGGGGTACTGATGCGTTACAAGTACGGCAATACGCTCTGCGTTTCCACGCAGGTCGGTTGTCGAATGAACTGCGCTTTTTGCGCCTCGGGACTCGAGGGGCTCAAGCGCAATCTGACGGCGGGCGAGATCCTCGGCGAGGTCATCGCCGCGAACCGTTACGACGGCGGTAATGCCTCGGACAGGAAGATCACGAACGTCGTTTTGATGGGGAGCGGAGAGCCGCTCGACAACTACGATAACGTCGTAAAGTTCCTGCGCCTCGTGAATGCCGAAAAAGGGCTGAATATCAGCTACCGAAATATCTCGCTCTCGACCTGCGGCTTGATCGACGCTTTCGATCGTTTCCTCGAGGAAAATATCCCGGTGACGATGACCTTTTCGTTGCACGCCGCTTTGGACGAGGTGCGCTCGAGTATTATGCCCGTCAACAAGCGTTACGGCGTGGATAAGGTTGTGGACGCCTCCAAACGGTATTTTGCCCGCACGTCCCGCCGCGTGGTTTTCGAGTACTCGCTGATCAAGGGTGTGAATGACCGCGACGAAGACGCCGCCGCGCTGATCGCCGCCGTCAAAGGCTTTCCCTGCGTCGTGAATCTGATCGTCCTCAATTACGTCAAGGAACGCGGACTTTCGGGCACCTCGCGCAAGGACGCCTATCGTTTCGCATCCACGCTTGAAAAGGGGGGCGTTTCCGCCACGGTACGCCGCACGTTGGGTGCGGACATCGAGGGCGCCTGCGGACAACTCCGCGCCAAATACATTAAGAAAACCGACTGAAAAAGGAGGAAGATTTATGAGCAAGTGTAAAATCGCACCGTCTATTTTATCCGGCGATTTCGCCGCGATGGGGCAGACCGTTTCTAACGTCCAGAAGTGGGGCGCAGACCTCGTGCATTGCGACGTGATGGACGGCGTTTTCGTGCCGAACATCACCTTCGGAATGCCGATGATCAAGGCGATCCGTCCGCATACGACTCTCCCGCTCGACGTGCATTTGATGATCGTCGAGCCGGAGAAATACGTCGAACGTTTTTGCGACGCGGGTGCGGACATCGTGACCTTCCACCCCGAAGCGAGCAAGGACGCGCGCGCCGCGCTTCTCGCGATCAAGGCGAAGGGAAAAAAGTGCGGTTTGGTCGTGAATCCCGACAAGGGTTTCGACCTTGTCGCACCGTATATGGACGTCGTGGATATGATCGTCCTGATGGGCGTTTTCCCCGGGTTCGGCGGTCAGTCCTATATCGAGAGCGTGTCGGATAACATCGTCCTCTTCGCCGAGAAGATCGCTGAGAGCGGCAGGAATATCGCGCTCGAACTCGACGGCGGCGTGACCGAGACCAACGCGGCTCGTTTCCGCTCTCTCGGCATCACGGTACTCGTCGCGGGCAGCGCCACCTTCAAGGCTGCCGACCCCGAGAAGGCGATCAAGGTCATGCGCGGATGAAGAAAGGCGCGCTGATCCTGTCCCAACCCTTCGATCGCTATTTTCCCGCCCCCTACGTGATCGCGGCGGACGCGGGGTATCTTCGTGCGCTCGAAAAGGGGATCCGCCCCGATCTTCTCGTCGGTGACTTCGATAGCCTCGGCGGCGTGCCGAGCGACGTCGAGACTTTTTCCGTTCCCGTGGAAAAGAACTTTTCGGATGGAGAACTCGGCGTGCGCCAAGCCGCTCTTCGCAACGTCTCTTATCTTGAAATATACGGCGCGATCGGCGGCAGGATCGACCATTTTCTCTACAATCTGCACCTATTGAAACTCGCGCACGATCTCGGCATTCGCGCCGTGATCCGCGGCGACCTATGCGACGTTTATTACACGGAATCCACCCTTCTTTTGGACGTGTCGGTCGGCGATACCTTGTCCCTCGTACCTTTTGAGGGGAGCGCGCATATACTGAAAGCGACGGGATTGTACTATCCCGCGACGGGCGTGACCTTGACCAAGAAAGATACCCTCGGTCTCTCCAATTGTTGCACGGAGGAGAGGGTCTATCTCTCGGTGGATAAGGGCGGCGTCCTCGCGATACACACCCTGTCGTAGGAGGTGCGCTTTTTGAAAATGTACTGTATCAATCCGCCGATGTTCGTTAAGGCTATTCTTCGTTTGTTCTTCAGGAAAAGATAGCGTATCGTTTTCTTTTCGTTTGGAAAAGCATATACCGAACCGCTATTCGTCACGATACCCCATATAGTAAGGCAAAACGTTTCGAGCGTGGAGAAGGTGGGAGAGACGAGCGCTCCGCGAGGAGTGGGGTAGGAGCGTACTCCTTGTACGTGACTGCCTTCCGACGAAGCGGCATGCGAAGTATCTTCCCCTTATACGCGCTCGAGAGTGAATTGTCAAACTAAGTGCAACACTTTTTAAGTTCAAGTTCAAACAAATCTGCAGGAGATTTGTAGTTAAGCACTTTCTTGGGTCTGGCGTTAATCAACGCCAGATTCTTTTTTAATCCCTTCTCTCCCACGTGGGAG
>JAFZZX010000196.1 GCA_017615515.1 Clostridia bacterium | reverse complement strand
GGGTGTACGGCGTGCTGTATCGCGTGGAGGATTCGCATAGGGAACTCGCCCGCCGCAAGAAGATGATGCGGGTCGACCTACTGCAACTCAAAAAGGAAATGAACGGGAGGCCGCTCACCGAGCCGCTGCATCCCGAAGGAGCGAATATGATCAAGATCAGTCATTTCACCAAGACCTATTCGGGCAGCGACAGAAAGGCGGTGTCCGACCTGAACCTCGAGATCCACGAGGGCGAAGTCTTCGGCTTTATCGGACACAACGGCGCCGGTAAGTCCACGACCATCAAGAGCCTCGTCGGGATCCAAACCATCACCGAGGGCACGATCGAGATACAGGGTTACGACATCCAGCGTCAGCCCCTCGAGGCGAAGCTGAATATCGGCTACGTCAGCGACAACCACGCCGTTTACGAGAAACTCACGGGCAGGGAGTACGTCAGCTACGTCGCCGACCTTTATATGGTGTCCGAAGAGGACAAGCAAAAGCGCATCGAGCATTATGCGGATCTGTTCGGCTTGACCCCTGCTATGGACAAGGAGATCAAGAGCTATTCGCACGGAATGAAACAGAAACTCATGGTGATCTCCGCCTTGATCCACGATCCCAAAGTGTGGATCCTCGACGAGCCGCTGACCGGTCTCGATCCGACGAGCGCCTACCAGATCAAGGAATGTATGCGCGCCCATGCGGACGCCGGCAATATCGTCTTTTTCTCCAGCCACGTGATCGAGGTCGTGGAGAAGATCTGCGATCGCGTCGCGATCATCAGCGGCGGCAAACTGCGTCGCGTCTGCACGGCGGCGGAGCTCAACGCGTCGGGCGAGTCTCTCGAAGATCTCTATTTGAAGTATGCGACGGAGCAGAAGGACGAAGCCGCTCCCGCGGGTTCGGAGAGTACGGCCGATGCCAATAGCGGCGTAGAGCCCGCCGAACAAGGCGCGGCCCCCGCTGCTTCCGCGGCGGACGAGACCAACGGCGCTTCTGCCGAGGCGGCGGCTGCGACGGACAGGAAAGAGGGGGACGATGAATAACGCGGGCACGATCAAAAACAGCCTGTGGCGTAGGCTCAAATACCTGGTGCTCCTGCAAGCGGGCGAGAAGTTCCGCGGGATCCGTAAGGGCGTGACGAAGAAGTCTGTCTTTAAGGTCTTTTTGAAGGTGCTGACCGCCATCGCGGTGATGGCGGTGCTGTACTTCGTGTTCGGCTATTTGCAGTCGACCTACGCCTTTACCTTCGACAAGGAACTCTTTACGACCGTGCTGTTCCTGACGCAGATCGTCAGCGTGCTGACCTGCGTGGGCAGTATGATGGACGTTTTGTATAACAGCAAGGAAAATATGATCCTGATGGCGTTCCCTTGTAACTACAACGAGATCTTCATCAGCAAGATCATCGTCTTCACGATCGAGGAGATGAAGAAGAGCTGTTTCTTCCTGCTCCCCTTCCTCTTGTCCTACGGCTTGGTGGGGGAGACCGGCGCGGCGTATTGGGCGGGCATACTGCCTTTGTGGATCTTCCTGACCCTCTTCCCTGTGCTGTTCAGCGCGATCATCTCGATTCCCGCGATCTTTATCAAGAAGTTCCTCGAGAATCACCCCGTGCTCTTCGGCGTGTTGGTCGCGCTCTTGCTCGGCGGCACGTTCGCGCTCGTGACGTATTTGCTCTCTTTCCTGCCGACACCGATCAAGCTCGTCGCGTTCTACAATAGCTTTATGCGCGCCTTCCGCGCGATCCTCATCAAGATCAACGGTTTCTCGCTCTTCTATTCTTTGGCGGGCAAGACGATGTTCGGTCAGTCCCTCGCCTTGGGGATCCCCGTTCTCATCGCCGTCTTCGTCGCGTCGATCCTTCTGTGTTTCTTCGTGGCGATGCCGTTCTACTTTAAGGCGGCGTCCTCGAGCGCGGAACACAGCACGGCGAGCAAGCATCGCGACCGTAAGCCGCGTTTCAACAACCTGTTTATGACCTTCTTCCGCAAGGAAGTCAAGTTGATGTTCCGCTCGTCCAAGAGCCTCAATTCGGCGCTCAGCATCATTCTCGTCTTCCCGATCATCTCGTACGTTATGAACTTCATCGTGGCGGCGGTCCGCACCAACCTGTACGGCGACTATATGACCATCGCTTTCAACGTGATGATCTCCCTGTCCCTGATCAGCACCTACAACGCGAACTGTGCGTCGGCGATCAGCTCGGAAGGCAGCGAGTTCGCGGTTCTCAAGGCGGCGCCGAGCGACACGACGCTCGCCACCTGGGCGAAACTGACGCTGACGATGATCGTGGACGTGCTCGCGGTGATGATGATGTGTTTCGTGATCGGATTCACGACCACCCTTTTGACCAAAGATATTCTGTTGATCGCGGGCATCATCCTGCCGGTCAGCCTCGGCAATATCCTGTGGAGTTTCCAGATCGACCTCACTAACCCCAAGATCAACGATTACGCCGTCAAGGGCGACGCGGTCGTGGACAATCCGAACGTCGCCAAGGCGCTCGTGATCGGCTTCGTGATCTCGGCGCTCGTCGGCGCGGCGAATCTGCTCCTCTTGATCGACGCCTATGCGTCGGGATGGGCGCGCGTGTATTTGATCGGCTATGCGTTTTTCGCGGCGCGGCTGTATCTGTACCGCAGCAACTTGAAGGTCTACTTCAACGATATACAGGGGTGACGATATGAATAAGAAAGCAATGATCCTGATCGTTATCGTAGAATGTATCCTCGCGATCCTCTTGATCGCCGTGATCGGTAAGGCGATCGAGAACTATCACCAAGAGGTCTTTTGCGAAGAGATCCATTTCGTGAACGAACAGGGGGAGATCATCGACGATACGACCGTGCGTGTGACGAACCTCGTGGAGGGGTGCCAACTGCACTACGTGATCGTTCCGAGCGACGCGACCGACCAAAGCGTGACCTTCCATTCGGAAAAACCGAACGAGGTTTACGTGGACGAGCTCGGAAACGTCACTTTCCTGAAGCAGAGTTCCTCGACGACGGCGAGCATCACCGTCGTGACCAAGAACGGGAAAACAGCAACCGTGACCGTTGCGCCGGAGCGCGACATGAGCGGGATTGTTCATATAGATTAAAAATAAAAAAAAGGAGAGATATATGAAACGAAACATTTTCAAAGTGGCGTTGGTGCTGGTGATCGTGCTTTGTTTCGTCTTGGCGTTGACTGCCTGTAAAAAGGGCGACGGCACGCACGAAGTCATCGTCAAGTACGGCGACGACATCTTGGTCACCCTCAACGTTGCGGACGGAACGAAGGCGGAATTGCCCGCCGACAAGCAGACGCTTGCGGGAGGATACGGGTTCGTCGGATTGTTTTCCGACCCCGAATTGACGCAATCGTTTACGGGAGAGATCACATCCGATATGATCCTGTATGCGAAGTTCGTCAGATCCCCCAAGTTTATCTTGATCGATTCGAACGGCGCGCCGGACATCGACGCCGTGATGGTCTATCCGGGGGATACGTACACTTTGACGGCGCCCGATAATTACCCGGGACACACCTTCGTGAAGTACACGCGCCTGACCGAAGACGGCAGGACCGTAGACTTCCCGTTGACCGGCACCTTCGAAGGGAACAATAACGTTCAGATCAAGGCAAACTGGAGCAAGAACAAGTACACCGTGACGTTGCATTGCGACGGGGAAGAGGATGAGGTTATTTCGAACGTGGAGTTCGATGCGACCATCAGCCTTTCCTCCAAGGAGAAGGTCGGCTACAAGTTCAACGGTTGGTTTGAAAAGAATGCGGACGGCACCTTTGCCGCCGAGAAGTTCGACGTGCGTACGCGCATTTCTTCCGATTTGGATCTGACGGCGCGTTTTACGGCGAACACCTACACGATCGCTTTCGCCGCGAACGGCGGATCGGAGGTGAGCAATTTGACCGTGACCTACGACGCGGCGTACGACCTGTCATCGCGCATTCCCCAAAAAGCGGGTTATTCGTTCGACAAGTTCCTCTTGGACGACGAGGAGTTCCCGCAGACCGGAAAATATACCTTTACGCGTGATATTCGCCTGAAAGCGACCTATACGATCAACACCTACACCGTGACCTTCAAAGACGCCGAAGAAAATGCCTACGGCGCGGCGCAGACCTTGGAGTACGGCGCTTCCGAGACCGCTCCCGTTGCGGCGGCGGGCTATCATATCGAAGGCGTCTATACCGACAAGACTTTCGCCGCGGCGAGCAAAGTCGATTTCGCGACCTACAAGGTCAGCGGCGACGCGACGCTTTACGTGAACGCTCTGCCGAATACCTATACGATCACCGTGATCAACGGCAACAACGTTCAGGTGAATTATAACGCGGCTTACGCACTCCCCGACAAGGCGACGTTAGAAGCGGATTTGCCCGAGAAGTGGTCGGCGTTCAACGGCTACAAGTGGAACGATAAGAGCGGCGACGCCTTTGCTGCGACCGGTACCTACGAATGGGCGAGAGACATCGTCGTATACGCCGATTACGCGCAGAACCCGATGTGGGAGAAGAGCACCGTGGTCTTTATGGACGGCAACACCAAGCTGGATGAAAAGGTCGTGGACAACGGCAGCAATATCGCGGCGCTCCTGCTCACCATCGACACCGACAAAGAGGGTTATACCTTCTCGGGTTGGTGCAAGAAGTCGGATCTCTCTTCGCCCTTCAATGCGGCGACCGAGACGATCGGGGAAGATACGATCCTCTATGCCAAGTATAACGCGAATCAATACACCGTGAGCTTCAGCACCGGCAGCGAGAGCGCGTTCGATTCCGTGAAAGTCACCTACAACGAAGAGTACGATCTGAGCGCTTACGTGCCCGAAAAGAGAGGCTACGAGTTCAAGTATTGGACGGTGGGCGGACAGCAGATCCCGACCAAGGCGATCTTCGAACAGACCACCGACGTGACCCTCGTGGCGTACTACGAGCGCACGATGGTCACCGTGACCTTTATGAACGGCGTCATTAAATACGACGAAGTCACGATCGGGCAGTATGAAACCATGAAAGGGAGAATGCCCGCCAATCCGACCAAGATCGGGGCCCGTTTCCTCGGTTGGTTGATAGACAAAGCCGCCTTCTCCGTCGACGCCGAGGTGGAAGAGGATATCGAACTGACCGCCGATTTTGAGGCGATCTTGTACGAGATGACGATCTACCGCACCGAGGCTGAGAAGGTCTTGCGTTACTACACCTACGGACAAGCCTACGACCTCGGGGACATCTCCACTACGAGAGCGGGTTACTCCTTCGTTGCGTACGAGTTTGACGGCGAAGTCTTCGAGGTGACCGGCACTTACGATTACGACTATTCGATCAACGTTTACGGCGTTTGGAATGCGACGGCGAACCTCGAGAACGAAGGGAACTACTTTGTGGAGACTCTCCCCGGAGAGGCAGAGAGCACTCTCGTTCTTTTGACCGACGTCACCTACACCTTTGACGGCTACGACAGCGTGGAAGTCTTGGAAAAGTACGCCGGCGCAGGCTACCTCAGCAACAAGGACGAAAGCGGCGTCGCTCTCGCGGCGAACAAGCTCCGCGCGACGGCAATCGGCACGCCTTCCGACCTGACCATCACCCTGAAGAGGGACGGCAACCCCGACGTCGTTAAGAAGGTCAAGGTCGCCGCGTACATCGACAGTATGGGCGACGGCTCCAATTTGAACGCGATGCTGACCAACTCGATCAATAAGAACCTCTTTATGAATCCGCTCGGTGAAAATAGGGGCGAGGCGGCTGCGAACTGCGTGCTCGAAGTCGGCGTTGCGGATTTCCGTCCCGACCTCTTGATCAAGACCTACGGGGACAAAGCCGCGGCGCTCACCCTCACGAAAGCGGAAATGATCGTCACGGTCACCGATTCCAAGGCCAAGGCGATCCACGCCTTCTCCGTCGAGAACAACAGGATCGACTTCGACTCCACCATTTTGGACAACTACGACGCCGACGAGGTCTTTACGGTCTCCTTTGTGCCGAAGTACAACATCAACGGCTTTGCTCCCTACCTGATGAAAGTCAAGCTGAACGACGGCAAGAACGTCTACACCAGCAAGGAGATGAAGGAAGCTTATGCGGATCTTTCGGTCCACAAGATCAACGTGCTTGCGAACATCACCGCAGCGCTGACGACCGAGGACTACTATACCGACCTCGGCGGTACGACGCAGAACGTCCAAGAGGTCGCGTTGATCAACGGAGACGGAACGCCGAGAAACATTACCGTGGATACGGGTACGCCGAAAAACGGCTTTAACTACGGCGTTTACGCCAGACATGCGGGCGCGGACGACAGCCTCGTGATCAACGGAAACTACTTCGAGATCGACGGCAGCAAACTTCCCTACATCGACAACTCGCACGACAAGTACGGCAAGGAAGGCAGCGAATATACCGTCGGCGCCGGCTACCGCATCGCGAACGTGCAGTCGGGTATCTTCCTCTATCGTTCGGGCGAGTACGACTACAACGGCGAGCAGATCAAGAAGTACGCGACGGGCACCCTGTCGATCAACAACCTCAGGATCGGAGGCAACAATATCTACGATTCCGACGTTCAACAGGATCTGAAAGACGGCAACACCAATAAGCTCCTCAAGATGAGTGCGGCGTACATCGGTATGGTCGTGCGCGGCGGCACGGTGAACGCAAGCAACGTGTCGATCAAGAACACCTCGATGGCGTTTATGCTGCACGGTTCGATCAGCGGTTATAAGTTCCCCGGCTTGTCGGAAGACAGCACCGTGATGTATGCGGTGCAGCCCGGCGAAACGCAGGCGACCAAGCTCTATGCGGACGGTATGATCATGGACAACTCTTGGGCGAACAGCATCTACTGCTACGATCTCACCTATATGAGTCTCTTGAATACCAAGATCGGCAGGAGCTGCGGCCTCGCGATCCATTGCGACGACAGACCCTACGGCGGCAACGCGGAAGGATCTTTGGGATACAGCAACCTGAACTGCGAGCTCTTGATGGATAGCTACACCGCCACCAACCTGAACAACTGGATCGTCGGCGACGAGGCGTGGTTCATCGCGTACGGTATGTCCGAAGCGGCGCTCGGCGCGAAGACCGCGCTCCACGACGGCGTGCAAGCGGCGAGTTCCAATATCCTCGGTGTGATCAATACCGGCTCGGGCGAAGAGAAGATGAACTTCGCGATCCTCGGAAAGCCCGTGGATCTCAATAGCACTGCAGCTTGGAAAGCGGATAAGGACAACTTTGAGCCGAAGGAGCCGAAAGATTGGACGCCCACCCCGCACGTTGACGTGCACGTCTTGGACGGCGGCTTCCTGTTCTTCTATAAGGACGACAGCGAATTGGCTGCTCTCGGCGCGGCGCTCTTGCCCGAGTTGGAAAGCTACACCAACAACCTCGCCGGCGATCCGTCCGCCGACTATGCCGCGTTGATGAGCATTGAGTTTACGAAAGTCGAAGACGAGGTCCTTAAGGAAGACTCCGAGAAAGAAACGACGTTCAGAGGCTTGGTGGATGAGTATACCGGCTACGTCGTGACCTACGCTACGACGAGTAGTGCCGAGGCGTATGCCGCCGCGATGGGGTGCCGTATGAATATGCTTCTTATGTACTATGAGCAATTGATCGCGGATTACGGCAGCAGCTTGCAGATGTATCAGTACTTTGTCGGCAAGTCGGATGCGGTCAATGCAGGTATGGCGTATAACGCGGCAATGAGTGCTTACGGCAGATTGATTAAGCTCGGCAGACCCTACGTCAGTCAGACCGTTTCGGGCATGCAGGTCGTGATCCCCGTCTACTACGTGCACGAGATGCTGAGCGGTCCCGCCGCATAACGAACGAGGGTGAGATCACCCTCTTCCGAATGCGCGGAAGCAACCAAACAAAGAGACGCTTTTCGGAGCGTCTCTTTTTGCGTTTGGACGGCAAAGGGGGAAAAAGCGCGATGCGCGTTGAATTGTCGTCTTGACAAGTTGCGTGCGTATGTGCTATAGTATTATTTATCGAAATAGTCGCGCGTACGCGAGAGGAGTATCGGATGAAGAAGATCCAATGGAAAGAGCTTTTCAAAAATAAAAAGTTTCGCAAGAGGTTGATCATTGCCTTGATCGTCCTCGTCGGCATTGCCGCAGTCGTTACGGTGGCGATCATGCTGGATGCAGGCACGGTGAAACTGATCAGTTCCGACGAACTCGCGGGCAGGGTGTCCGGCGGCGGTAGGATTATGAACGGCAAGTCCACGACGATTCACGCGATCCCGAACGACGGCTATGAGTTTTTGAATTGGACCAATCCCGACGGGACGATCGCCAGCACCGAGGCGGATCACAAGATGGTCGTGCCGAAGTCCACGATCGAACTCACCGCCAATTGGAAGACGGTCGAATATCCTCTCGTCCTGCATCTGGACAGCGACGGCAATACGACCGCCTATCCCGCTTCTTATAATATCAAGACCGAGATCTTCTTCCTCGATCCCCCGACCAAAGAGGGCTATACTTTCCTCGGTTGGTATAAGGACGCGGCGTTTACCGAGGAGGCGGACGATTACGTCGCGGAAGGCACGACCGAGTCCGTGGAACTTTACGCGCGTTGGGCGCTCTCTTATACCGTCACTTACGATCTCGCGGAAGAGGGCGCGTCGAACAATCCCGCCAACCCGTCCACCTATACCGACTATAGGGACGTGGAGCTCAAGCACCCCGTGTATTACGAGGTCAAGGACGGCGTGATGACGGGCGGCAGTTACAAGTTCCTCGGCTGGAAAGACCTTTCCACCAACCAACTCGTCGACAAACTCGACAAGACTTGGAAAAGGGACGTCAACCTCATGGCGACTTGGGATATGAGCAAACCCGTCTATTACACGACCTACGAAAAAGGCGACTTTACCTATGTCGAATTCGGCAGGTATCCGCAGCACGTTCTGGAAGACAAGCGCACGATCTCCGACCTCAAGAAGGGGATCGCGGACGGCTCCCTTCTTCCCGACGCGACGGGGGTCTATACCTACAACAACTCCCTTTTCGTGAAGGTGAAAGCGGCCCCGTGTCAGAACGACGCCAAGACCTATTACGGCAAGTTCAGCGACGGCACCGAAGTTAAGAAGGACGAGGAGTATTTCTTCGTCGTCGAGCCGATCGTGTGGAGGGTTATGGACGGCGACGTTTCCGATCCCGATTCCGAGTTGCTCCTTCTGTCCGAGAGCGTTTTGACGGCGTCTCGTTTCCGTTCAGAACTCAACACGCGTGAATTCAACGGCTTGCCCGTGTATGCGAGCAACTGGGAATATAGCGATATCCGCACTTTCCTGAACGGCGATTTCCTCAATATGGCGTTTATGGCGGGTGAGTTGAACTTTGTTCAAACCACGACGGTGGACTACAGCGTCGAGACCGTCAATCACTCTTCCTCGTTGTATAAGAAGTTCGCGAACGGCGATTCTTGCGAGGACAAGGTCTTCCTTTTGAGCTATAAGGATATGTTCAACGACGAGTACGGCTGGACCACCAGCAAGTACAAAGAGGATATTCGCAAGACCGCGAAGGCGACCGATTACGCCAAGGCGATGGGCGTTTATGCGAGTTTGAACAGGGATGATAAAAAGTCCGTCGAGGAGGACGAGTTTGACAACGCGCATTGGTGGCTGCGCTCTTCCGGCGACAAGGAAGATCGCGCCGAGGCGACGACCGCCCTCGGTTCCGTCGGTATGGAGTCGGTCAAGAGTACTTACGTCGGCGTTCGTCCCGCGATCACAGTCAAGTTCGGCGGTCAATGACCGTGAGCTTATAGGAGGAATAACGAAATGCTTACTTATATTCTGCTCGTTCTCGGGTTACTCGCTTTGACGGTCTTTCTGCTCTTCCGCAATAAGGAAGGCGGCATTCTCGTCGCGGCGCTCAAGACTTTGACCAGCCTGCTGTTCGTGGCGACGGCGGTCTCTGCGGCGATCAATAACTACGTCGTCAGCGGTTCGCTTTCCGTCGAGAAACTGACCTTTATGGGGCTCGTGATCCTCGGCTTGGTCTGCGGGCTCATCGGCGACTTGACCCTCGATCTCAAGGTCACTTACAAGACGCTGAATATCCGCCACAGCGACCTCTATACCTATTTCGGCATGGCGGCGTTCGCGGTCGGACACGTTCTCTATGTGATCGCGTGCGCGTTGTATTTCGGCTTTACCGGTTGGGAGGTTCTGATCGCGGCGGCGGCGACCGCGCTGATCTTGGTTGTCGCGATCTTCCTGATGAAGATGACCTTCGGCAAGTTCTTGATCCCCACCGTCGTCTATACCTTCCTTTTGACCCTCTTCGTCGCGACGACGGTCGGCGCCGGCGTCTTGACCGCGTTCACCGTTCCCGTGATCCTGCTCGTATGCGGTTCGGTGCTCTTCCTTGCGTCCGATCTCGTGCTTTCCATGACCTATTTCGATGGGAACGAGAGCAGGGTGCTGATCGTGGTGAATCACGTGCTGTACTATTTCGCACAGTTCCTAATCGCCCTTTCGCTCTATTACGTCGGCGTCACCTTATAAGCGAGCGAGTATAGTAGCACGAATATTGCTCTACACCTGCAAAGGCGGGTAGTTACGTACGGAAAAGTACGCGCCTACCCGCCTTTTTGGTTTCGGGGTCCCCTGGAAAAGACACTTTTCTTGGGGTGCATCAGCGTTTGTCTTCGTACTACTCTCCTCGCTGCCAAGACCCCAAATAATCTTTGATTATTCGGGGACCCCAACGGCAGCGTCGCTCGCTCGTTGACGTCTGCGCCTAACGGATCATATTACGTTGCGGAGCAATATATCAAGCCGAGCAATGCGAGGTATATCGAGTGGCGAAGCCGCATATCAAGTTCCGTCAAGGGCATCTCAATCGTCACATTGTGCCATCACCGGTTTGTGGTTTTAGCGTAGAAAAAACACCATATATGGTGGGATTCGGTCGAAAAGCCAAAAGATTAAGGAAACTTAATCAAAAATAAATAATCTTAATAATTCTCCGATTGACACGGCTATTTATATTTATATATAATGTCAAACGTTGCTGTTCGGAATGCTTCGCATACGGATGATGCGCAAGGTTACCCGATTCCGGGGTTAATTTGCGCGGACCAGTTCGAACGATCGGGCGCTAACTCGTAAATTGCGGCAGGTTTTCCTGCCTATAATTTACACGAGGCAGGAAACACACGGCAGCGCGGTATAAAATGAGTTAGAAAGAACAGGAGGAAACAAAAATGGCAGGACAGACAATCAGGATCAAATTGAAGTCGTACGATCACGAACTCGTAGACGGCGTCGCGAAGAACATCGTGGACGTCATCACGAAGAACGGTGCTAAGATCTCGGGGCCCATCCCTCTCCCCACGGAGCGTGAGATCGTGACCATCCTTCGCGCTACGCATAAATATAAGGATTCGCGCGAGCAATTCGAGACCAGGACGCACAAGCGTCTGATCGATATCTACAACCCCACGCAGAAAGTCGTGCAATGCCTGATGAACGTGGACGTTCCCGCAGGCGTGGATATCAAGATCAAACTTTAATTCGAAATAATTTGGAGGTGAACTTTATCTATGAATAAAGCAATCGTCGGAAAGAAACTTGGAATGAGCCAAGTGTTTGCACAGGATGGATCGGTCATTCCCGTGACGGTCATCGAAGCAGGTCCATGTCCGGTAGTGCATATCAAGAGCGTAGAGAAAGACGGCTATGCCGCGCTTCAAGTCGCTTTTGGTGAAACGGACAAGATCAACAAGCCGCAGGCGGGCGTTTTCAAGAAGGCGGGCGTGGCTAACAGCCGCTACCTGAAAGAATTCAAGCTCGACATCGCGGGTGCCGAAGTCGGCAAGACGGTCTTGACCGTCGCTCAGTTCGCGGAAGGCGACAAGGTGGACGTCAGCGGCGTGTCCAAAGGTCACGGCTTCTCGGGCGTCATCAAGAGATGGAACGCGCAGCGCGTCGGTTCCATGTCCCACGGTACCGGTCCGATCCATCGTTCGGTCGGTTCCATGGCAGCGAACTCCGATCCGAGCAGAGTCTTTAAGAACAAGCACATGGCGGGACAATACGGCAATGAGAACGTGACGGTGCAGAACCTTGAAGTCGTCAAGGTGGACGCCGAGCGCAATCTCATCCTCGTGAAGGGCGGCGTGCCCGGTCCCAAGGGCGGTCTTTTGATTTTGAAAGACTCCGTGAAGGCATAAGGAGAAGAATTATGGAAGTGAAAATTTACGACAAACAAGCGAAAGAAGTAGGCAATCTGGAACTGTCGGACGCCGTCTTCGGGGCGGAATACAACGAGGCGATCATTCATCAGGTCGTCGTGGCGCAGATGAACAATATGCGTCAGGGAAGCAAGAGCACCCTCACCCGTACCGAGGTTCGCGGCGGCGGCAAGAAGCCGTGGAGACAGAAGGGCACCGGTAACGCCAGACAGGGCAGCATCCGCGCTCCGCAATGGGTCAAGGGTGGCGTCGTGTTTGCTCCGAAGCCCCGTGACTTCTCTCAGAAAGTCAATAAGCAGATGAAGAGAGAGGCTCTGAAGAGCGCGATCTCCTACAAGTTTGCGAATAACGAAGCCTTTATCGTGGACTCCCTCGCGTTCGACGCGGCGAAGACCAAGGAGATGGCTGCCGTTCTCAAGAGTTTTGAAATGGACAAGACCGTGCTGATCGTTCTCGGCGAGAACGACAAGAACGCCGTTGTTGCGGCTCGCAACATTCCGGGCGTGACGACGATCTCCGCGGATCTTTTGAATGTTCTCGACGTCGTGGCTAACGCCAAGTGCCTGATCTCCAAAGAGGCCGTGCAGGCGATCGAGAAGAACCAGCTATAAGGTTAGGAGGAAAGGTATGAACAATTACGATATCATCATCAAGCCTATCCTGTCCGAGAAGAGTTACAGCGGTATCGGCATGAAGAGATACACCTTCAAGGTTGCGATGAACGCGACCAAGGTGGACGTCAAGAGAGCCGTTGAAGAGATCTTCGGCGTGGAGGTGGCGAAAGTGAACACCATCACCGTGAAAGGCAAGGTCAAGAGGCGCGGTGCCACGTCCGGCAAGAGACCGGACTACAAGAAGGCGATCGTGCAGCTCACCGAGCGCAGCAAGACGATCGAGTTCTTCGACAGCTTGAGTTAATTAGGAGGGCATTAAGATGGCTATTAAGAGATATAATCCCACGACCGCAGGTCGCCGCGGAATGAGCGTGTCGGCATTCGACGAGCTCCAAGGCGTGCAGACCCCCGAGAAGTCCCTGCTCGAGCTCAAGAAGAAGAGCGGCGGCAGAAATGCGACGGGTAAGATCACCGTCAGGCATATCGGCGGCGGTAACAGACAGAAATACAGAGTGATCGACTTCAAGAGGAATAAGGACGACGTCGCCGCGAAAGTGGTGGGCATCCAGTACGATCCGAACCGCACCGTCAACATCGCGCTCCTGCAGTACGAAGACGGCGAGAGGAGATACATCCTCTGTCCGGACGGCCTCAAGGTCGGTGATACGGTGGTCAGCGGCGCCGATGCGGACATCAAGCTCGGCAATGCGCTTCCCCTCTCCTCGATCCCGGTCGGTACCTTTATCCACAATATCGAGATGCGCGCGGGTCGCGGCGGCGTGATCGCCCGTTCGGCGGGTATGGCGGCGCAGCTGATGGCGAAAGAGAACAAGGGCGCGATCATCAAGATGCCCAGCGGCGAGATGCGTTACGTTCCTCTGAATTGCCGCGCCACGGTCGGCGAACTCGGCAACAAGGACAACGAGATCGTCTCCCTCGGTAAGGCGGGCAGAAAGAGACACATGGGCGTTCGTCCGACGGTCCGCGGTGTGGTCATGAACCCCTGCGATCACCCGCACGGCGGTGGTGAGGGCAAGTCTCCCGTCGGTATGGCGAGTCCTGTCACTCCTTGGGGTAAGCCGGCGCTCGGTTACAAGACCCGCAAGAAGAAGAATGCGTCTAACAAGTTCATCATCAAGCGCGTGAACTAATAGGAGGGAATATGAGCAGATCTGTTAAGAAAGGACCTTACGTAGAAGAAAGGTTGTTGAAGAGAATCCAAGCGATGAACGACGCCAACGAGAAGAAGGCGATCAAGACTTGGTCGAGGGCGAGCACGATTTTCCCCGAGATGGTCGGACATACGATCGCCATTCACGACGGTAGAAAGCACGTTCCCGTTTACATCACCGAAGATATGGTCGGCTGCAAGCTCGGCGAGTTCGTTCCGACCAGGACCTTTAAGGGACACCCCGGCAGCAAGAGCGCTGCGTCCAAATAAGGAGGAAATATGGCAACTCGTATGAAAGAGAAAAGCGAAAAGCGCGCAAACGGCGCAGACAAGCGTCCTCGCGCGACCGCGAAATATATAAGGATCTCTCCTTATAAGGTAAGGATCGTACTCGACATCATCAGAGGTTTGAGCTACATCGAGGCGGCGGCAGTTCTGAAGAACACCAATAAGTCCGCGGCGCCCGTCGTGCTCAAAGTGCTGGAGTCCGCAGCGGCGAATGCCGAGTACAAGAATATCAGCAAGAGCGACCTGTTCGTGGCGGAAGCCTTCGCGGATCAGGGTCCGACGCTCAAGAGGATCATGCCGCGTGCCAAGGGCCGCGCATATCGCATCCTGAAGCGCACGAGCCACATCACCGTGATCATGGACAGCGCGGCGAACAAGTGAGGAGGTAGACGATGGGACAGAAAGTAAATCCTAACGGACTCAGAGTAGGTATCAATAAAGAATGGGAAGCGCAATGGTACGCCGGCAAGAGAGACTTCGCCAAGTACCTGTTGGAGGACAATCAGATCCGCCACTTCATCAAGAACGTGTATAAGCCCGAGTTGAAGAGCACTTCCGAAGAACCCGCCGTCCAGCAAGAGGGTGGCGAGAAGTTCATCAAGAAGCTCGACGACAGACCCCGCATTTCCCGCGTGGACATCGAGAGATGCGACAAGTATCTCAAGGTGAAAGTGCACACCGCTCGTCCCGGTCTCCTGATCGGTCAAAAGGGCGCCGGCACCGAGAAGATTCGTGCGGAAGTCATCAAGATCACCAAGAAGAACGGGAACAACTATCCCACGGTGATCATCGAGTTCATTCCGGTGAAAGTCGCTGACGCGAATGCGCAACTCGTTGCGGAAGACATCGCGAATCAGCTTGAAAAGAGGATCAGTTTCCGCCGCGCGATGAAGATGGCGATGACCAGAGCGACCAAAGCGGGCGCGAAGGGTATCAAGACGATGGTCGCGGGCAGATTGGACGGCGCGGAGATCGCGCGTACCGAGCAGTATCACGAGGGATCCATTCCCCTTCAGACGCTGCGTGCGGACATCGACTACGGTTTCGCCGAGGCGCATACGACTTACGGACGTATCGGCGTGAAAGTATGGATCTACAAGGGTGAAGTGCTGGTGAAGAAGGCACAACCCCGTAACGAGGGAGGTGAGGCGTAATGTTAATGCCGAAAAGGGTCAAGCGCAGAAAGGTATCGCGCGGCCGCATGAAAGGAAAAGCCAATAAAGGCAATAAGATAGCGTACGGAGAGATCGCCTTGGTGGCGGAAGAGTGCGGATGGGTGACTTCGAACCAGATCGAAGCGGCTCGTATCGCAATGACGCGTTTCACCAAGAGAGGCGGTCAGGTGTGGATCGACATCTTCCCCCACAAGCCTGTGACCAAGAAGCCCGCCGAGACCAGGATGGGTAGCGGTAAGGGATCGCCCGAGTACTGGGTAGCGGTCGTCAAGCCGGGAAGAGTGATGTTTGAGATGGCGGGCATCGAGATCGAGACCGCGAAGGAAGCGTTGAGACTTGCTTCGCACAAGTTGCCCGTTAAGTGTAAGATCGTTGTGAAAGAAGAGGCTGCGCCCGCTCCTAACGCAACGGAAGGCGGTGAAGAATAATGAAACAGTCCGAAGCCAGAAAGAAATATAACGAAATGAGCACTGCGGAACTCGGCAAGACCTTGAACGATCTGAAGGCGGAATTGTTCCGACTCCGTTTCGATCTCGCCACCAACAACCAGAAGGACAACACGGAACTGAAGAAGTGCAGGCGCAACATTGCCAGGGTGAACACCATACTTCGCCGCAGAGAGATCCTCGAGAGAGCCGCGAAGTAAGGGAGGTAAAAGATGGAAGCAGTAGAAAGAAATTTGAGAAAGAGCAGGGTCGGCATCGTCGTCAGCGACAAGATGGAGAAGACCATCGTGGTCGCCGTCGAAGTGAAGTATAAGCACCCGCTCTATAAGAAGACCGTTCGCGTCACCAACAAGTACAAGGTGCACGACGAAGAGAACGCCGCTCATATCGGCGACACCGTTGAGATCACCGAGACCCGCCCCCTCAGCAAGGACAAGCGTTGGAGACTCGTTGAGATCATCAGCAGAGCGAAGTAAGGAGGCAACTGGATATGATTCAACCGCAAACGAGATTGGTAGTGGCGGATAACACCGGTGCCAAAGAGATTATGTGTATCAAAGTGCTTGGCGGTTCCTTCCGGAAGTTCGGCAACATCGGCGACGTGATCGTCGCGTCGGTGAAGACCGCGACCCCGGGCGGCACGGTCAAGAAAGGTGACGTCGTGAAAGCGGTCATCGTCCGTTCGGTGCGCGGCATCGGCAGGAGAGACGGTTCGCACCTTCGTTTCGACGAGAATGCGGCGGTCATCATCGACAATCAGAAACAGCCGCGCGGCACCCGTATCTTCGGGCCGGTCGCGAGAGAGCTCAGGGATAAGGATTATCTGAAGATCGTGTCCCTCGCTCCCGAAGTGCTGTAAGGAGGAAAGTATGGAGATCAAGAAAGGCGATAACGTAGTGGTGCTGACCGGTAAAGATAAGGGCAAGAAAGGTGTCGTTATCGAGGCGCACCCCGCTGATAACAGAGTCGTGGTCGAAGGGGTCAATCTGGTGGTGAAACACATGAAGCCCCGTGGTGCGAACCAGCCCGGCGGCAAGGTCAACAGACCCGCGGCGATCGACGTGTCCAACGTGATGATCGTCTGCCCCGAGTGCGGCAACGCGACCAAGATCGCGCACGAGAGAGTGGATAACAAGAACCTTCGTAAGTGCAAGAAGTGCGGCGCGCTTCTCGACGTGAAGGCCGCGAAGAAGGCGGCGAAGAAGTCGACCAAGAAAGCTGCCGTCGCAGAAGCTCCGGCGGCAGAGGCTCCCAAGAAGAAGACCGCCGTCAAGAAAGCGACCAAGAAGGCTGCTGAGTAATAGGGAGGTATAAGATGGCAGACAAGAAGAAAACCGCAGTTGTTGCGGACGATACCAAGAGAGAATACAGACTGAAGACCCTGTACACCGAGAAGGTCGTGCCGGCTCTGATGGCTAAGTTCAATTATACCAACATCAACGAAGTGCCCAAGCTCGAGAAGATCGTTCTCAATATGGGTCTCGGCGACGAGAAGGACAACGCCAAGAGTTTCCAAGTCGCCGTCGAAGAGCTCAAGCTCATCAGCGGTCAAAAGCCGGTCGTGACCAAGGCGAAGAAGAGCGTTGCGAACTTCAAGGTCAGAGAGGGTCAAAACATCGGCGCGAAGGTCACCCTTCGTGCGGGCAAGATGTACGACTTCCTCGACAAGCTTATGAGCATCGTGCTTCCCCGCGTTAGGGACTTCAAGGGTGTTTCCTCCAAGTCCTTCGACGGCAGAGGCAATTACGCGATGGGTCTCAAAGAGCAGTTGATCTTCCCCGAGATCTCGTACGATCAGGTGGACAAGACCAGAGGTCTCGACATTTGCATCGTCACCACGGCGAAGACGGACGAAGAGGCAAGAGAACTTCTCGCGCTCATCGGCATGCCCTTTGCGCGCAACTAATCGGAGGTAGAAAATGGCAAGAACCGCTCTTAAAAATAAGCAGAAAAGAACGCAGAAATTCTCCACCCGCGAATATACGAGGTGCTCGATCTGCGGCAGACCGCACGCCGTCTTGAAGAAGTACGGCATCTGCAGGGTTTGCTTCAGAGAGCTCGCGTATAAGGGACAGATCCCCGGCGTGAAGAAAGCGAGTTGGTAATTAAGGAGGAAATAGATATGGTAGTGACCGATCCCATTGCGGATATGCTCACGAGGATAAGGAACGCCCTTACCGCGAAGCATTCCGACGTAAAGATCCCCACGTCCAAGGTGAAAGCCGCGATCGCGGACATTCTCCTGGAAGAAGGGTACATCGCCGCAGTCGAGAAAGTCGAAGACGGCGTGAACAGCTATTTGAACATTACTTTGAAGTACGGCCAGGGCAGGAGCGTTATCAACGGCTTGAAGCGCGTCAGCAAGCCCGGTCTCAGAGTGTATGCGAACTGCGAAGAGCTCCCGAAGGTTTTGAACGGACTCGGCATCGCGATCATCTCGACTTCGAAGGGTATCATGACGGACAAGAAGGCTCGCACCGCGAACGTCGGCGGCGAAGTCATGGCGTACGTCTGGTAAGGGAGGTAGAAGAATGTCGAGAATCGGAAGACTTCCCATCGAGATCCCCGCGGGCGTTACCGTTACGCTCGGGGACAACAATACGGTCACGGTGAAAGGCCCCCTCGGGACCATCAGCCGTACCTTGCATCCCGCCGCGATCTTGTCGATCGAGGGCAACCACGTCCACGTGGCTCGTCCCGACGATACCAAGGAGAACAAGGCGATCCACGGCTTGACCCGCGTCTTGATCAACAATATGGTCGTCGGCGTCACCAAGGGATACAGCAAGACCCTCGTCGTGCACGGCGTCGGTTACAGAGCGTCGGTCGAGGGCAACAAAGCCGTCTTGAACGTCGGTTTCTCGCATCCCGTCACCGTCGAGATCCCCGAAGGTCTCAAGGCGAAGGCGGAGACCGGCCTCAGCGTCCACGGTGTGGACAAGAAGGATCTGACCGGTCTGACCATCTCGGGCATCGACAAGGAGCTCGTCGGTCAGTTTGCGGCGAATATCCGCGACATCAAGAGACCGGATCCTTACCACTTGTACGGCATCCTCTATAAGGATGAAGTCATCGTGAAGAAAGTCGGTAAGACTGCGGGTAAATAAAGGAGTGAATTGAAATGATTAGCAAGATTGATAAGAATTCCGAGAGGATCAAGAGGCATAAGCGCATCAGGAACAAGATAAGCGGCACGCCGGAGCGTCCCCGTTTGTCCGTGTTCAGGAGCACGAAGCACATCTACGCGCAGATCATTGACGACGTGAACGGCGTGACCCTCGTTGCCGCT
>JAFZZX010000018.1 GCA_017615515.1 Clostridia bacterium | reverse complement strand
GTCGCGGTTTTTGCGGTTAAAGGCTTTGCAGCGTAAGGGCGGGCGGCTTCGCTCGCCCGCGCATAACGTGTAACAAGTATCTTGTTATCTCATATCTTTCAAATGTTATATAATGAAAACAGATTCCGATAGTGGGCGTAAACTACGCTTTACACATTCTTTACATACGCACGACATTTTTTTGCTCGAAAAAAGCGGTTTTACAGACGTTTTTTCGGAATCATCCGCATTTTTGATTTTTACGTCTCGGATGATCCGACAAAAAGTCGTAAAAAACACGAAATTGCGTGTTGACAGTCTCCCCGGTTTTTGAGTACAATAAGCAGAGAAATTTGGACGGGAGTTCTGCGCCGCCGATCGGTCGAGTGCACTTCTGTCGAAGGAGCGTGATAGTATGAGATCTGTTAAAGCCCGTATTTCGTTGGGTACAGAAAACGCAGCGGTACTTTCCTTTTCGACTGCGAACAGATTAATTAATGTCGCTCCTTCTGCGTTGCTCCGCAACGTATAAAAGTCGGAGCCCCGCTTTGGGAGCGATACGATCTGTTTAATGCGACGTTCGGAGCCGAGCTCCGCCGTCGGATCCGTGAAGGCAGACTTCACAAGAAAGGAACCGCCCTATCGGCGGTATGGCATAGCGTTTTCACAGATGATACACCTTAGGTCGTGTTATCTGTTCGATCCCAATCGGGAGACCGTTTCGTCCGAGCGACATCCACCGCGCGTTTTTAGGACAAAGCGATCCCCAAGACCCACAACTCAATCCCTCGATCACGGCATTCCGTCCTTTGCGGCGTTTGCGTGATTTCCGCGCCCCACATAGGCGCTCGGCGGGGGAGGCTATCAAGAATGACCGTGATCGGGAGCAGGGGTGCTTTCGGTCTTTCGGGAGAAGGAACGGCATAGCCGTTAAGTGTAAAAACGGAGGACAAGACCATGGTAACAGCGGATTTCATTTTTATCGCCGCGGCGATCGGATTCGGCATTCTGGGTCTCTTTATGGGGTTCGGCAGGTTGCTCAAATGGTTGACGGGAGGCCTGCGCGGCGTATTGATCTCGATCGTCGTCTGCTACTTGATCTTCGGATTCGTACTGAATCTCGGATTCGTGCAGACCTTGCTCGCGCGTTTTAAGGAGTCGCTCGCGGCTTCGGACAGCGGGATCGTTCGGTTCCTTGCGACCATTCGCATCGAAGTGATCGTGCTCGCCGTCGTTCTGTTCGCTCTCGTGCAGATCGCGAGGAAGATCATCGTCGTCCTGCTCGAACGCGTCTTGGAATCGGACAACGTCGTGATGAAGGCGATCAACAAGACCTTCGGCGTGGTGCTCGCTTTCGCGATCTTCATCGGACTTGCGCTGATCGCGGGACAGATCTTCTACGCGACGAACGGCGAAACGGGAGAGCTTTACGAGAGTTTGAAAGGCAGTTTCTTCCACCTGGACGAACTCTATCTCGCGAATCCCATGACAAGTATCATCAAGCTGTAAAGGAAGACTATTATCGTTGCCGAACATCGGCACAAGGAGGTTATTATGAATATCACGAACGAACTGTTTTACAGAGAATACTTCTCGCTCAAAGGGCTCGTCGGCGGGTCCTTCGACGAAAAGGCGTTCTTCTGTCTGTTGGCGGACATCTTCTGTATCGAGAAGGAAGAGACGGGACGCCTGTATGCGGACACGCAGAAAGAGCTCGTCTCGGATGCCGACTCGGTGGAAGAGTACGCCCGCTACAAGCGTATCAAAGAATACGTCGCGAGGCAGGGCGGGCCCGCGTTCTCGGACAAAGAGACCGACGACTTGATCACGATCAAGGGCGAGGCATTGAAGACCGTCGCGAAGTACGAACTCAATATCGCCGAGGACGCCACCGATGGGCAGGTCGCCCTCGCCCTCACCGATCATGCCTATCGCGGCAACGTCATCGCCCTTCGTGCGCTCGGCATCTTGGAATGCGAAGGAGTCTCCGGCTACGGCGCAGGCAAGGAAAAGGGCATCGAGGATCTGCTGAAAGCCGCCTGTTGGAACGATCTGACGGGTGCGCTCGCGCTCCTCTATTACGACGAGGCGCACAGAGCGGAACGTGCCAAGATCCTTGCCGCGATCCTGGATCACGCTCCCTATCGCGACCTCGCCGAGAAGGTGGAAGCGCGCTACGGCGTCTCTCTCAAGATCGCCTCTCCCGAGGCTTTGATTCTCAAGAACGCTCTCGCGCACGGCAAGATCAATCCGCGCCTCTACGACGCGAGCGTCGGGCGCATCACCTTCAGCCGCGCGATCCCGCTCGAGGACAAGAAGAAGATCATCTACGCGGGCAATCCCCAGCTGATCGCAGAGGTCTGCGAGCTGCCCTTGGGGCTCCGCTTCGAGAGCTTGTCTTTCGACGAGCAGGCGCTGGACCGCGCCCCCTTCGATCTGTCTCTCGTCAAGGAGGCGATCACGACCAACTTGATGAACGCGGATCTCCGAGACAAGGCGCTCTATCTCCCGCTCATCCTTTCCGCCGACTCGGACTATGGCGAGGATATGCTGGCGTCGCTCGTGCGCGATCTGTTCAAGGACGCGAAGGTCATCACGGTGGACGCGAAGGGGTTGCGCGCAAGGGATCTTACCCGCACCAAGAACAACGCTTTCCTGCGCGACCTCAGTCGCGACAAGAACAACGTGATCCTCTTTATGCTTGACGACAAGGTCGAGGATTACGTGATCGAGGAGATCGCCGACTTCCTGCAAGGGGAGAAACGCGCAGACTTCAACCTCGAAGCGCCGAGCCTCTCGCTCGACTTGTCGAGCGTCCTGCCGATCTGCGTCTGCGATCGCGAAAACGC
>JAFZZX010000195.1 GCA_017615515.1 Clostridia bacterium | reverse complement strand
GGTCGAGAGCGAACCGTACACGATCTCGGGACCGTAGGGAAGCCCCTTGAAGGGTGCGTATTTATTCCCGCTGCGTATCAGTTGATCCGCGGCTTCCACCACGACCGCTCGCAGCTCGTCGGCAAGCGCCGTCTCCCCCTCTTTGCGGAGCGCGCGCTCTACTAAGAGCACGGGCGAAACTTCATAGAGGGATCCGCTTCGATAGAGTTTGTCGAGGATCGCCGCGCTTTCTTTCAAATAGGAAATATTCCCAAGGTAGCGGTATTCTTCGTATTTGATCGCCGCAAAAAGCGGATAGTGGTAATATTTCTTGCCGAAAAACGAACGCGTCTTGCCGACGTCGTCCGCGACCTCACCGCCACCCGAATAGATCTCACGGTCATAAAAAGCGATAGAAGCGTCGATTTTTTCGCGTTTATCGGCAGGGATCGCCCCCTTCTCTCCCGCTCGCAACAAAAGAAAGAGCGGCGTCGCGCGGGTGCCGCCCAGAGAAAACGGGCTGCGTACGCCGCCGCGAACGACCTGCTCGCCGGATGTCGGATCGTAAGCGGTAAAGGCTCCTCGAGATCCGCCCTCGGATATATACTGCTTGTCCAGCAGAAAGTCGATCCGCTTCTCGGGAAGATCGCGAGAAAGGACGAAATAATCGAGATCGACCGATCCCTTTTCCCCGTGGATCGTAGCGCGTTTAGCGCCCCACCCTTTCGCGACGAAACGGCATTCTCCGTCCACGAATGGAATGCGCTCGTCGTCCAGGGTTAAATAGGTCGCCTTGTCAGAGGACAAGGAGATCTCTTCCTCGGGAAAGACCGTCAAATCACTCGTCCGAATCGTGATCAAGCCATAGGAATCCGCTCGTTTGAAAAAGTCCTCTCTGCCGTTGCAGGGGAAAACCGCGAACTCGAATTCGTAACTGTCGTTTACGCCCAGTTTTAATGCCGGAAGGTCGAGAATGATCTTGCCGCGCGAAGATTTCTTGCCGCCGCGCTCGAGTGAATAGCTGTCGCTCCGTCCTTTCGTCACGACCAAACCCAAGGCGGGGAGATCGCCCGAATAGCGCTCGCAATAGACGTAGGCTTGTCCCGCGGCGCGAACGTGTGCGTGCACGCGCCGACGAAGAGAGATCAAGGGGTCGTCGAAATCGTCGTTAAACGGGAGATAGATCCCCAGTTCGCCTTGCTTCGTTTCGATCTCCTTTTTTGTGTCGTTCTTGAATAGATAGCGGAAGACCGCCGCCCCACGATCCGCCGTCACGGTCACGGCGCAGGTCAATCCCGAAAAAAACAAGAACTCTCCCGAAAACTTGCCTGCGGCATAATCGCTTTTTGTCAGAAAATTATTGCCGGACGGGAGCGCAAACTCCCTGCCGCGCACCCAAGACAGACATTCGGCGTCCCCGTTGATCGAGAGACGTTCGACGCCGAAAGTGGTCTTATTGAAATATAGCGTCAGATTATCGGTCGAAAGGATCATGTTAAGGTGAAATACGCAATGAAGACGCGATCGGGCACGTAATTCAAAGCAAAGCCCGCGGCGACGTTCTCTTTGAAAGCACGTTTCAGCGGGGGATCGTTTTCGGGCATCACGTCGTAATCGGGATCGACCATAAACTCCATATAGTAGCTGCCTGCCGCCGCATAATAGCGAACCGCCGCTTCCAAGTCGGCGTAATTCGAGATATACAACGAATGCCCCGTTTCGGTCTCGACAGACTTGTAGTATTCCGCATCACCGAGCGCAAGGTTCTTGACGCCGACGGCATTGCCGATATGTTCCGTGTGGCTCTCGGCAAACACGTCTTCGGGGATCATAAAGTAACGGTGCGTCACGTATTTCGTTGAGCCCATATAGATATTGCCCCAGGTGGCGTCGACGCAGTACCACTTGTCGCCGAGATGCACCTTATTCCAGGCGTGCGCGACTTCGGATTTTCCTTGCTTGGCAATGCCCGAGATCTGCACGCATTCGATCCCCTCGATGCGCGCAAGCAGCATATAGGTATAGGAGATACCCTCGCAAACCGCGGCGCCGTCCGTAAACACACCCTCGATCGAGAAGGCACCGAGACGAGAGAGGTAGTCGGTTTTCAAGCTCTTGTAAAGCGCGTCCGTCGTAGCGGCGGAATCACGCGCGGCAATGAGTTTCGCCTTCATCGAATCCGAGAAGCCGAGCGAGGCGTCTTCTAACTCGTCGTCGATCAAGGCTTTCGCATCGGAGAGGGATCTCCCGCCGATCGAATTGACCAAGTAATAAAGATTCAATGCGGAATAGTCGTAATCGATCTCGCCCGCCAGATAATCGTAGATCACGTGCAGCTTCTCAAGGTCGGACATCGAATTGGTCAAGTAAGTGTATGAAAAATCTCTCGCCGCGTTGTACATCGCGAGTGTCACGCCTGCCGCTACGGGCTTATACCCCGCTTCGACGGCGGAGAGAAGCTCTTTCACGTTGCGAACGTTGACGGCTGTTTTGGCGTCGATCGGGAGCGAAGATCCCTTGACCCGCACGTTTTGCGGGACGTGGTGGGAAACGACCTCAATATCATCGTAATCCCTGCTCTCCACGTAGCCCGAAGAGATGATGCCGACGTCGCCGATCGAGACGGAGAAGGTGACGACCTTCCCTTTGCAACTCAAGCCGAAATTGACCGACCACGGGTTGATCAGCTGAGGCTGCAAAATCGCCATATAATTGTTGATCTGCTCATTCGACGAGAAGTAACCTGCCAGTCCGTCCGAAACAAAGGTCTCCAAGGAATCCGAAGATCCTTTATAGATCAAATAATTGAACACCCTCACCGCCTCGTCGTTGTCTTCGACGTAACGATCTGAGGTATGCCCCATATAGGAATAGGTGTCGGTAAGATAACCGCCGCTGACCGCACTCGCGTCGGGCGACGCCTTGGTGATGGAACTGCTCGCCCCGTTTGCACATTCCACGAGGGCGGTATGCTTGGTGGACTTGTCGATCGAACCGATCAAAACGCGGTCGACGCCCTTTGCTGCGGTATAATCTCCTTTCCCATCGAAATACACCTTATGACTGCCGCCGCAATCGCACTTAAAGGTCACGTAGACGTTCGGGCAATCGATGTCGTAGTCGATCTTCACGTCGGTGGGCTCAGCCGCCGTATTCTTGACGGTCAGAACGAAAGGCTCGTAATGTTTCTCCTCTTTATTGTCTTCCACGACGTAGTAGAAGTCGTACGTGCCGACGTCGAGAGAGCATAGATAAGAACCGTCGACCTGCAATTCACCGTGCCCCATCCTGGTACCGGAGACCGTGCGAACGTTCGCGGCGGTCAGTCCCATACCCATCAAACTGTCGAAATACATCTCGGGATGCGTGGCGGAGATCGAGAACTCGTTGCCGCTCGCCTTGTCGTAAACCAATGAGGTCGAGATCGTCACGAGATCGGTCTCGGTCGGTGTGACGGGCTCGCTTGATCCACTACCCGAGCCGCTACCGCTCCCCGAACCGGAGCCACTACCCGATCCCGAGCCGGAGCCACTACCGCTACCCGAACCGGAGCCGGAGTCCGAACCGCTCCCCGAACCCGAGCCGCTACCACTACCTGACCCTGAGCCTGAACCACTACTCGAGCCACTACCCGAAGCGCTTCCCGAACCATCGTCCGTCCCTGCTCCCGAATCACCGTCTCCGGTCGACGTGCCGTCCTTGTCGCCGGAAACAGAAGTACCGCTCGGTTGTGCGGACTCTCCCGAGAAGATCCCTTTCACCGCATCGGTAAATAGACTACACGCCGCAAAAGCAAACGTGACGATGATCAAGAGCGCGATCACCGTCAGCAACAGAGTCAACCTTTTTTTTCGATAGTTTTTCTCTCTCATACTCTCTCCTAATTCCCGCTTTCCGTCAATTTGGTGAATCCTTGCCCACAACGCATGGTCGGAACGTAATACGTATAAACGACTTTATTCTTTTTATAACTGAAATACCAAAAACCGATGACCTTATATATCTCAAACCTCGTATTGGTCGATGAGGTGGTCTTCTCGACGCAAACGGCCATCGTGTCCTTCGGCTCGATATGCTTATTGATGATCTCCGATTGGATCGTGGCGGTTGGATTGGTGGTCTTGGAGCTTGTGTCTTTTGAGGTCACGTAAGACAGGACAAAGTACTGGAATGCCGTATTCAGATTATATTCGTTCAAAGCGCTCTGCAATCCCGACTCGCTGTCCTTGATCGTGTAGTATTGCAAAACGCCCTTACTGTCCTCATAGGGAACCTTGCTCTCTCCGACGAGCAAAAGGTTGGTATAGCCTTTCAGGGTCGACGCCGCTTCCACGCAATAGTTCTTGATCTTCGACTCTTCGGTCTTGTCGATCATGCCCTGAATATTGGGCAAAATAAGCGCCGTGGCGATCGCCATGATCGCCATGATCGCGATCAACTCGACCAAGGTAAACCCTTTTTTATTCTTAAAAAACTTCCCCATTTTATTCATATTCTTATAATACCATTTGCACCCCTTCCTTGTCAATATACTATATTGACAATAAAAAAACCGTGTGTTAAAATATTCATATGATATGGAGACGCGGAAACAGTAAAGCATTTACCTTGATCGAGCTCGTGGTGGTCATCGCGATCATCGCGATCCTTTCTATGATCGTTACTGCGTCCACGATCGCCGTTTTGCGTAATACGCAGAGAAAATCCATGGAAACGACCTTGTCCAACTACTGGCGTCTGACCGAGACGTATTTCGATCAGATCAACAAGGGCATGAGTGCGTCCGGCGCCCCGCAGAGGGAAGCGCTTGGTACACGACTCAATATGCGATATAGCTATATCATATTGAAGACGACCCCCT
>JAFZZX010000017.1 GCA_017615515.1 Clostridia bacterium | reverse complement strand
GGGATTATCCGGATCTTCGGGATCATCGGGTTTGGTCGCGGCGACTTCCGCTCGCACGATCTGGCTGAGATCCACTTCGTAATCTTCCTCTTTCGGGGGGTCTACGCGGATCTCTTCGCCTGCGGCGAGCAAGGGAGCGTCAACTTCGTTGACTTCCTTTTCGGGGAAGAGTTCGACCGTTCTCGAGAGTCCTTCGTCGATCACACGGATCCTTTCTTGCACTTCCTTTAAAGATGGTAATTCGGAGATGTCTCCGAGCTGGAACTTGACGAGGAAATCGTCCGTCGTGCCGTAAAGAAGGGGTCTACCGAGCGCCTCTTTTCTGCCGACGACGGTGATCAGGTTCGCTTTTAGCAGCATCGAGATCGCATAGTCGGACGACGCGGAGCGAATGTCGTCTATCTCGAGACGGGTCACGGGTTGCTTGTATGCGACGATCGCCATCACTTCGAGAAGGGATTTACTGAGTTCGCGCTCTTTGAGTGGTTTCAAGGCGACGGCGACCTCTTCTCCGACGTCGGGTGCGGTAACGAAACGGAGCGTGCCTGCCGTTTCGATGAAAACGATGCCGCCCTTTAAGGGAGAATATTTTTCCTTCAGATCTTCCACGACCGCATCGAGTTGCTTTTTGGTGATCTCGACCTTATCGAGGATCTCTTCGCGCGTGATGCCTTTGCCCGAGGCGAATACGATCGCCTCAATTATACTCATCCGGTTGTTCATCGAAACCTCCTAAGTAATCTGTCCCGTCCGCTCCCGCTTTTAATATGATCTTGATGTCTTCGAACGGTTTTTCCTGTATCGCTTCCGCGAATTGTTTTTTAAGTAGTTCAAGTAAGGCGAGAAAGGTATTGATCTTTTCGCTGTCGGTATAGTCGTCGTCGAATAAGGAGAAAAAGGTGAGCTCCTTCTTCTCGATCAGAGCAACAGCGAGGGATTTGGTCTTTTGCCCTACCGTGAATCTGTCTTTTACGATGACTTTCGGAATGGCGGCGACGGTCTTGGTCTCCGCTTTGTGCATGATCTTCGCGAATGCGTCCAAAAGGTTGTCCAGATTGAAATTCGTGAGCAGCACGCGACAATCCTTTTCGTCGAACTCGGGTTCACGGTAGAAGCGGTTAGTCGTTTCTGTCGCCTTCAATTTGATGGCGGAATCCTTGATAAGATCGTATTCCTCAAGGAGCAAAATGATCGAGTTTTTGTCCTCTTCGAGGACGACGTCTTCTTCTTCGGTGCGCGGCAGGACGCTGCGGAGCTTGATGTCCAGCAAGGTCGCCGCCATCCCTGCGAAGTTGGATGCTTTCTCGAGGTCGAGCGTCTGCATTTCTTCTATGTATTTGAGATACTGTCCCGTGATATTGGATACGAAGATATTTTTGATCTCGATCTTCGCCTCTTTCAAGAGGTGGAGCAAAAGGTCGAGCGGCCCTTCGAAGTCGTCCAGTTTGAAACTGAACGTTTCCCTGCTTTCCACGAAAAAATCTTCCATCAACCGATCACCCCCTCCATGATCAAATAGAACAGATCCAAAATGCCCTGCTGTACCGCCGAGAGATACTGCCCGAAAACGTCTCCCTGCGGAAATCCGATGCGCTCGAAGAAAAAGCCGATCACGACGATGCCGATCAGAATATATTGACCGTAGCGACGCATAAAACGAACGTATGCGTTATCCGTGCGGGACAGCGATTCGACGACGCGAAACCCATCGAGCGGATAGATCGGCAGTAGGTTGAAGGCGATCAATACGGCGTTCAGCAAGGTGCCGTAAAGCGCAAGATAGAATAGGAAAAACAAGAGATAATGCAAGCCGCCCGTGGCTCCTTGCGTAAGGAATAAATAGCCGAATCCGATCATCAGTCCGAATCCGATCTAGGCTTGGATCAGGTTCGCGATCACGCCCGCGAACGATGTCAAAAGCATGCCTTTACGCAGTTTTGTAAAATTGTAGGGGTTGATCGGGACGGGACGAGCGAAACCAAAGCCGACCAGAAGGAACATAATGAGACCGATCGGCTCGAAATGCGAGATCGGGTTTAGGGTCAATCTGCCTTGGATCTTGGCGGTGGGATCGCCCATTTTATAGGCGGCAAAGCCGTGCGCGTACTCGTGCAAAGAAATCGCAAACATCGCCGTGATGACGAAGGCGAGGAGCAGAAGTATTTTTTCAAGCGCATCGTACGCCGAATTGAAAAGGATCCTATAAACCATAAATTATATTCATTATAAGTAATAAAAATGCAGTCGTCAAGGAAAAAACGAGCGTAAGGGAGAAACAAAAAGAGCACGCCGCCCCCTGCGACGTGCCCTTACTTGGCTTATGCCCAACGTCCCGCGATCTTTTTATAGGCGTCGCCGAAGGTCGCCTTCCCGACCGTTTCCGCCGCGATCAGCTTGACCGAATAAGTCGTGCCGCCCTGCTTGATCGTACATTCGCCGACGACGTCACCGACGGATACGGGCGCTTTCACGTCGTAATAGACGGTTTCGACCTCGGGGGCGTTCGTTTGAGTTCCGATCCTTTCCAAGATCGATAGATCCGACGCCGCCGACGCGATCACACCCGCCTTTTCGCCACGCGAAACGGGACAAAAGAAGATCGGGTCGTCCGCTTTCACGATCAGGTCGGTTTTATAATTGGCAAAACCGTAGGAAAGGAGCCTTTTGCTCTCGGAAAAGCGCTTTTTGCCGTCTTCGGCACCGATCACGACCGAGATCAATCGGGTGTCACCGCGCGTAGCGCACGCCGCGAGACAGAACTTGGCTTCGGACGTGTAACCCGTCTTTCCGCCGTCGCATTCCTCGTAGAACCGCACGAATTTATTGGTATTCGTAAAGGTCGTGATCCTGCCGTCGGGATGGACGTAATCTTCGAGCCAAATCTTGCTGTAATCGTAGTATTTCGGGTGGTTTGTAAGCTCTTGGAGCATCAGGGCGACGTCGTGCGCCGTACTGTGTCCGCCCTCTTTCGGCAGTCCCGTGGCGTTGACGAAAACCGTGTCGTTCATACCGAGCGATTTCGCTCTTTCGTTCATTCGAGCGACGAAAGCCTCTTCCGATCCCGAAATGCGTTCGGCGAGAGCGACGCAAGCGTCGTTCGCGGAAACGACGATCACGCCTTTCAATAGATCCGTGATCGGGTATTCGAGACCGCGATCGAGAAACATTTGACTGCCGCCCATTCCTGCGGCTTCATCTGAGATAACGACCTTCTCATCGAGAGCCATAGCCCCCTTTTCTATCTCTTCAAAGGTCAAAAGTGCGGTCATGATCTTTACCATACTTGCGATCGGGAACTTGTCGTTCTCGTGCTGTCCGTAGAGCGCTTGACCCGTCCTTTTGTCCATCAAATATGCACTTTTCGCCTCAATAGGCGCGATGGATTCGGCACGTGCCGAAAGGGTCGCACTCGTCGAGAAAAGCGTGACCAAAGACAGGATCGAAAACAATATAACCAAAACTTTCTTCATATTTCACCTCGGTCGTAGTATGTGGCGGCAGAAGAAAAGTATGCGGATCACAAGACGCAGATCAAAAGGTATAATAACCCGCAAAAAATCAAATAGACGAGGAGCAAAAAGAGAAGATAGATCACGATGGAACAAAACAAAATATATCCCGTACGTTTCAGGTTGTTCGGCGTGAAAAAGCCGCCGTCGCAGACGCGGAAATCCGTGGCATACAAGGCGATTCTGATGAGAAGAATGCCGCCGAGGACAAGAAACGGGATCGCGGCAAATAGGGTCGTCGAAAACGCCGCAGGGAGCGAATCGGAGAGAAAGACGAGGCAGGACAATTCGCCGAAGTGTTTGCCGAAAAACAAGAGCGCCAAGGCGGGATAGATCGGATAAAGTGGCAAATAATAGGACAAAGAGGCGATCACGGAAAAGATCG
>JAFZZX010000194.1 GCA_017615515.1 Clostridia bacterium | reverse complement strand
AGCGACCTGAAAAAAGCGCGGCTGTATATCACCGCTTGCGGACTGTACGAAGCGCGTATCAACGGCGAGAAGGTGGGCACGTTTTGCCTCGCGCCGGGGTATACCGATTACACCAAACGCGTGCAGTTGCAGGTCTACGACGTGACGGAAATGCTGAAAGAGGGCGCGAATGAATTGACCGTGGAGCTTGCCGACGGATGGTATCGTGGCAGTTGCGGCGCTTGGGGACTCCGGAACCAATACGGAACGGAAACCAAACTGTGGGCGCAACTCGAGATCTGCGGGAAAGACGGGATCACTCGTATCTGCTCGGACGACAGCTGGGCGTGGTCGCAAGACGGTGCGATCCGATTTGCCGATAATAAAGACGGAGAGATCGTTGATGCGCGGATGGAACCGAGCTATTCGGGAAAGGCAAAGGTCACGACTTGCCCAGTGATTCCCACCGCCTCGAATAACGTGGCGGTCAGCGAACACGAAACCTTTACTCCCACGATCATCAAAACGCCGACGGGGAAAACGGTACTCGACTTCGGACAGAATATCGCAGGATATTTGTCCTTTCGCTTGCATGCAAAAGCGGGACAAAAGATCAAGCTACGCTTCGGCGAGATGTTTGACGAAGAAGGAGAGTTTACGCAGAAGAATATTCAATGCGCCAATAAAAAGCGCACGAAAGTCTCTCCTTTGCAACAAGTCGTTTATACGGCGAAAGAGGGCGACAACGAATACAAAACCAAGTTCGCGATCTTCGGGTTTCAATACGTTCTCGTCGAAACGGATATCGAGTGGGCTCCTACCGACTTTACCGCGATCGCAGTGTATTCCGATATGAAGGACACCCTCTCCTTCCGCTGTTCGAACGACCTTATCAACAAATTGGTGGAGAGCACGAGTTGGTCTACCAAGAACAATCACGCCGACCTTCCGACCGATTGCCCGACGAGGGAACGTCACGGTTGGACGGGGGACGCGCAGATCTTCGTGAACACAGCGAGTTATTTCTTTGATTACCTGCCGATGGCGCGTAAGTATATCGGCGACATGAATGACGGACAACGAAAGAACGGTTGTTACCGTCAGATCACCCCCAAGGGCGGCATCGACTTCTATATGAATACGATGGACGGCTCGGCGGGATGGTCGGATGCGGCGGTGCTGATCGCCTATCGCATTTACGAGAAATACGGCGACAAGCGCATCCTTGAGGAGAATTACGAGAGCCTCAAACGCTATGCGGAGTACAAAATCAGCAAGATCGGCAGGCGCTCTTTGACGAGTTTGCCGACGGGTATTCCCTGCAAGTACCGCAAGATGATCTGCAACTATGGGCAGTCCTACGGTGAGTGGGCGGAACCCGTGGACGTCAAAGCCTTTACCATCGCCGACTTTATCAGCCCTCACCCCGAGGAGACCACTGCCTACGTGGTCTATATGCTCGAATATATGGAGAAGATAGCGCGCTTGCTCGGCAGGGATGCGGATGCCGCGCATTATAAAGAAAATGCGGATAAGGTTCGCGTAGGATACGGCGAGCTGGTAAAAACCAAGAAGCATAGCCTCGACACCGACAGGCAGGCGAAACTCGTGCGACCCTTGTATATGCGTCTTTTGGACGACGCGCAGACTACGTTTGCCAAGGAGCGCCTTTTGCAGGCTCTCGACCACTACGGTTGGCGCCTCGGAACGGGCTTTTTGTCCACTCCCTTCATCCTCTATGTCCTCGCTGATATGGATATTGAGTACGCCTACCGACTCCTTGAAAACGAGGAGATGCCCGGGTGGCTGTATATGCCCAAGATGGGCGCAAATACCATTTGGGAGAGCTGGGAAGGCAAGGAAGCGCAGGGCGGGGTGGCGTCTCTCGACCATTACAGCAAAGGAGCCGTGTGTGAGTGGCTCTTCGATACGATGTGCGGCGTCAAGGTGGCGGGGGAACGCCGTTTTCTCATCGCGCCTAAGCCCGGCGGTAGCATCACCCACGCCGAATGCAGCTACGACAGCGTGTACGGCAAGGTATCCTGCAAATGGGTGCGCGTGGGAGATGAGATCAAATACACCATCACCGTCCCCGCCAATACCACGGCGACGATCCGTCTGCCCGACGGGGATCTGACGGTTACGGCAGGCACTTACGAGTTATAAGGGAGGATCGGTATGGATATCGAGAAGACCGTTAACGCAATGACGGACGTCGAAAAGACCTATCTGGTACAAGGGACTAATGCCAATTACACGAACGCGATCGAGCGGCTCGGCATCCCATCGCTCTACCTTTCGGACGGGCCGCACGGGGTCAGGATCTCCCTCGGAACCGACGCGGGCGGCGTGACGAAGAGCAAGCCGGCGACATGTTTTCCTCCCGCCGTCAATATGGGCTCCTCCTTCGACACCGAGGCAGTCGCCGCGGTCGGCAGGGCGCTCGCCGAGGAAGCCAAGTTTTTCGACGTCAACATTCTCTTGGGACCGGGCATCAACATCAAACGCAATCCACTTTGCGGCAGGAATTTCGAGTATTATTCCGAAGATCCTCTCGTGTCGGGAGAGATCGGCGCGGCGTACGTCAAGGGCGTGCAGGGCGAGGGCGTCGGCGTCTCCCTCAAGCACTTCGCGATGAATAATCAGGAGAACTTCCGCTTTTTGGGGCGCTCGTATGCCGATGAGCGTGCGATGCGCGAGATCTATCTCAGTCCCTTCGAGCGGGTGGTCAGGCAGGCGGATCCCGCCACCGTGATGGCATCATATAACCAAGTGAACGGAGAGTATGCCTCCGAGAATAAGCGGCTCCTCGATGACATCCTCCGCAAGGAATGGGGATACGAGGGCGTCGTGGTCAGCGATTGGGGTGCCACGCACGACCGCGTCAAAGGGCTCAAAGCGGGGCTCGACCTCGAGATGCCGGGCGATACTCTCCATTGTCGCAAGCTCGTCTACGAGGCGATAAACGACGGCACGATCACGCGAGAGGAGATCGACGCCTCGGTCAAGCGGCTGCTCCGCATCGTCGATCGTTATGCCGAGAAGGGCAAGGGCATCATTTCTTTCGACGTCGACGCCCATCACGCTCTCGCCACCGATACGGCGTGCGGCACGGCTGTGCTGATGAAGAACGACGGCGTCTTCCCGCTCGCAAAGGACGAAAAACTCTTTATCGTCGGTGAATACTTCGAACACATGCGTTATCAGGGCGCGGGCAGCTCGATGCTCACCCCGACCGCGATCGTGAATCCCAAAGATGCCTTTGACGCACGCGGCATCCGCTACGTCTATCGCCAAGGCTTCAAGAGCAATACGAAGGAGCCCGTCAAGGAGTTACTGGACGCCGCGCTCGAGGAAGCGAAGAACCACGAAAAAGTCCTCGTCTTTATGGGACTGACCGACTTTGACGAAGGGGAGGGCGAGGACAGAAAAGATATGCTGCTGCCGAATGGGCAGCTGGCGTTGCTGCAGGGTCTGCTCGACGCGGGACTTGAGGTCTCCGTCGTCCTTTTCGGCGGCTCTCCCGTCGAGTTGCCCTTTATCGATCATATCAAGGCTCTCCTTAATATGTATCTCCCCGGGCAGGGCGGCGGCGAAGCTGCGGCAAGGCTGCTCTTCGGCGAGGTGAGCCCGAGCGGGAAACTGGCGGAGACCTGGTGCAAGCACTACGACGACGTCCCCTACGGCGCGGAATACAGCAAGACCGAGGTGGAAAAGTACAAGGAGAGCATCTACGTCGGCTATCGCTATTACGGCACCAAGGGTTTGGCGCCGGCGTTCCCCTTCGGACACGGACTCTCCTATACGTCTTTTGAATACTCCGATCTTTCGATCGATAAGGCGGGGGATAAGATCACCGCGACTCTCACCGTCCGGAACGTCGGCGATAGAGACGGCAAGGAAGTGGTCTTCCTCTTTGTGAAAAACAACGCAGGCAGCGCCCTCTTCAAGGCAGAGAAAGAGCTCCGCGCCTTCACTAAGGTGGAGGTGAAAGCAGGCGAGAGCAAACGCGTGACCTTGGCCTTCGACTTATCCGACCTATCTTACTATGACGTCAAAAACGGTTGGACCTTGGAGAACGGTGACTACGAGGTGCAGATCTGCGCTTCCTACGAAGACGTGCGCTTGACCGCGGCGATCCCCGTCACGGAGGGCGTGACTGCGATCTGTCCCTATTCCGAGGAGGTCTCCAAGGCGTGCAGGGATATCGCGATGACGGACGAGCTCTTCGACCGCTTTATCGGGATGGAGGTCCCCGCGCCGAGACCTGTCAAGCCCTACGATCTAGAGTCTCCTTTCGGGAGTTTCGTGCATTCATTTTGGGGCAAAGTCCTTTTTAATGCGGTGTGCTTCTTCCTGCCCAAGAGGCAAAAGCGCCTCGCCCTCAAAAAACCGGAAGGCCCCGATCGGGATAATCACCTCAAGAGCGCGATGTTCCTGCAGCGAACCTTTGATCGCAGCACGCCGATCAGTATGTGCACGGCGTCAAACGGCGCTATGCCCCTCAAAATCGCCGAACTCTTCGTGGACATCGCCAACGGTCGCATCCTAAAAGGCATCAGCCGCCTGTTCACCCGTTATAAAGTACCCCCTCTCACGGGTAAAAAGTAATTTCTATCTCTTGATCATATAGTTTGATTGAATTGTGGCACAAAAAAAGAGGCACCAAATTGATTGCTCACAACATCTATAACGATTGGTATGTCCTACTCGAAAAAGATCCGAAGGAAAGCATTTCAAAAAGCGGGGAGGTTTATGGACGATTAAGCCGAAAACTGGGTGACTTAATATGCTCACCTGTTCGTCCCAATTTTAACTATGATTGTAAGTACTGGGTGGAAAACAATTAAATGATCGCGCCGAACACAATTTAGTGACAGCTATTTTATGAAGTATAGCCATCTATTGTGACGAAATAGCTGTCACGAATAAAAAGGGCGAGATTTATGCAAAATCTCGTCCTT
>JAFZZX010000193.1 GCA_017615515.1 Clostridia bacterium | reverse complement strand
GATGGCTATATAATATCATACCGTTTGCACTTTTTCAAATGAATGGAAGCAAAAAATAACGATTGATGATAAATAACAATATTTCGGACGAGTTTGTTCCCCGCCGCGGATCGGCTCGTTGCGGTTGCAATCGAACGCGCGTTGTGCTAATATAAGTACAACTTTGCATTCGAGGTGATCTCTATGAGAAAGAAATCTCTATTGTTGATCGTGATTTGTCTGCTGCTGTGCATGACCTTGCCGACCGTCGTCGCCTGCAAGGGTCACGAGACGATGTCTTTCGGCTCCTATCCGCAGGCGCAGGTGACGGACGGCGCGCTGATCGCGAGGCTCAATGCGGCGGCGGGTGCTCTTCCCACGGCGGCGGACAGTCACGCTTGGACTTCCTACGGGTACTACTACGAGGGAAGCACCGCTCCCGACTATATGTGGTACGTTGATCTCGAGGACGGCGGCGAGAGATATCGCGGCGTCTATTTCACGCAGTATCGACTTGGCAATACGGATATGGCTCGCGCCGAGTACGGCGACGACGGCTGGTTCGACGACAGCTATCAGGACAACAACGGCTACGACCTTTCCACCGTCTATTGGTTTAAGTTCGAGCCCGTCAAGTGGGTCGTACTTGAGGAGACGGACGGGGAACTCTTGCTACTTAGCGAGCGGATCCTTGACAGTCAGCAGTTCTGCCACGACCCGACGACCGGCGGCGACGTTCCCGCCACGCCTTTCCCGCACGGGGGCCGCACGGGCTATTCCGGCAACTACGCGCTCTCGGATATTCGCGCCTGGTTGAACGGCGCTTTCTACGTTTCGGCGTTCACCGAGGAGGAAAAGGCGAAGATCCTCTTGACCACGGTGGATAACAGCGCGAAGAGTACCAATCCGAACAAGGATCCCGAAGATCGGAACAACGGCGTCAACGAAAACGCTTGCGAGGATACCGAAGACTACGTCTTCCTGCTCAGCGTGCGGGAAGCGACGAACAAAGAGTACGGCTTCAGCGCCAATAGGCTTGCCGCCGATACCGCCCGCCGCAAACAGGCGACCGACTACGCGGGATCACAGGGCATCTTGCGGAGCGTGGAATCGAAGTACAAGGGGAATGGCTACTGGACGCTCCGTTCTCCGGATTATAGCGATGGGAACTACGCCGCCGTCGTGTTCGATGACGGCGATGCAGAGGCAATGATCCGCGTATCGGATACCTATAGCGGTGTGGTACCTGCCTTGCGGATCAAAAAGGCGTGAGATCACCAAACGAAAATTGCTCGACTTGTTCGAGCAATTTTTTTCGTCCTCTTGCTCGCACCGCTCGCGCCTTTTATCCGCGCGCCTTCGCTTCGGATCGGTAGGGGCGTATCGGATCCTCAAAAAAAGGAAAAAATGCAGAAAACTATTCCATTCTTAAGTAAATTATGTTATTATATAAATATATAGTTATATAAGCGACTATCAACGAAAAGAGAGAACAAAAGGAGAACGATATATGGCATGTTTTTTGGTTAGTACGGTGGCGGCGATCGGTGTGACGGTCGCGCAGAAAGTTGCCCTGAAGAGCGAGAAGAAAAAAGCGGAAGTCGCCGAAGGCGAGATCAAGGACTACAAGTTCGGTTGCGAAACCAAGTGGTCGACGAGATTGAAGTATCTCGCGACGACGCTCTACACGGGCTCTTTCCTTCTCGCGGGCGAACACGTCTTGCACGGTGAGGTCGTGCCGTATCCGCCTTTCTTGACGGCGGCGGCGGATGCCGCGGACGCCGCGGAGATGCTGCACGAGATGAGTACCGTCGGCGTTGCGATGTTGGCGCTCTTGGTCGCCGCGTGGGGATTCGGCGTGTTCCTTTGGGATTTTATCAAGTACAGAAAGCATAAAAAGCAACAAAAGTTGCAGCTGAAGAAGGAGGCGTAAGTATGTATTTCCTTACGGCTTTGGTTTGCACGATCGTCGCGGGCGTACTGTTCGTCTTCTTCCGCGATAGGAAAGGCTTGCACCTGGACTTTTTGACGATCACGTTCGGCGCCGCTACGCTGATGTGGCTCGTTGATTGCATCGCAGGCGCCATCGCCGGCGAGCCCTTCCTCTCCTTTGACGATCCGCAGGACGGCTGGATCGCCTTGTGGACGCTCCTAGGGGGGATCGGCTTGTGGCTGGTCGTCGCTTTCGTGATGAACAACGGCAAGAAAGAGACTCCCAAAGAATGATTCTTGAGTAAACGAAAAACACCTTCAAGGCGATCAGCCGAGAAGGTGTTTTTTTGTTTTGCTTTTTCCCCGAGCGTTATGACTGCGATCCGACCTTATCTTTCCTTGCGTAAGCTCGGGGTTTGACGGACGGAGCGTTGCGCTTTGCTCTCCTCGGGTCAAGAGCCCTCGTTTACTTCCGCTTCGATCTGCTTGATCGAGAACTCGTTTCCTCTCAATAGATAGGTTTCCGTACTACCGCAATGCGGACAGGTCTTGCCGTGCGCCACGGTGCCGTATTCCTTTTCGCAGGCGGTGCAATAGGTCACGGCGGGGACCCTCTCGACGAAGAGGGGAGCGCCCTTTACGAGGTCGTCTTTCTCGCGAAAGTAGTTCCAGCAGTCCACGAGTTGATCGAGGACGACGCCCGAGACTTCGCCCACTTCGAGCGTGACGGAGCCGATGCGGCGGACGTTGTTTTCATCTGCCACTTCGTGCAGGGTTTTGATCACGTGTTTTACGATCCCGAGTTCATGCATGCTTTTGTTTCTCCCATTCGTCCAGCAGCCAGCCTTCCCACGCCGGCATCCCTTCGCCCGTCTTCGCCGAAACGGGGAAGACCTTGATCGCGGGGTTGAGCGCAAGGGCTCTCTCCGTCGCCAGGGCGAGATCGAAGTCGAAATAGGGCGTCGCGTCGGTTTTGGTGATGATCAAGGCGTCGCACTTTTGGAACATCAACGGATATTTCAGGGGCTTGTCGTCCCCTTCCGGCACGCTGAGGATCATCACGTTCTTGTGTGCGCCCGTGTCGAACTCGGCGGGGCAGATCAGGTTGCCGATGTTCTCGAGGAATACGATCTGCAATTGGTCTCCCAGTCCCGCGAGGCCGTCCCGCGTCATGCCCGCGTCCATGTGGCACATGCCGTCGGTGTGGACTTGTATGCTCTCCGCGCCGAGGGATCGGATCTTGATCGCGTCCACGTCGGAAGCGATGTCCGCTTCCATCACACCGATCTTCGCTCTGCCCATAAGGTCGGTGATCGTGCGCGAGAGGAGCGTGGTCTTGCCGCTGCCGGGGGCGCTCATCAGGTTGATCAGGAAGATGTCGCGGTCCCTTAGCTCGCGGCGCAGGGTCTCCGCGTCGCGATCGTTGGAATCGGTTACTGTCCTTTTCAGTTCGATGACCTTGATCATTCCGCCGCTCCTTTACGCTTCGCACCGAGCGACCGATCGATCAAGTCCTTTAATGCGGAGATGAAGGCATCGAATCCTTCGCCCGTCTTCGCCGAAACGGGAAAGATCCGCATTTCGGGATTCAATGCGCGTACGCGCTCTTTGCATTTTTCTATATCGAAATCAAAGATCGGTGCCGTGTCGACCTTGTTGATCAGCATCAGGTCGGACACCGTAAACATCAAGGGATACTTTAGGGGCTTGTCGTCCCCCTCGGGCACGCTGAGGATCATCAGTTTGAGGTCTGCGCCGACGTCGAACTCGGCAGGACAGACGAGGTTCCCCACGTTCTCAAGTACGATCACGTCGGGGAGATCCTCTCCGAAATGATCGAGCCCCCGCAGCATCATCTTCGCGTCCACGTGACAAGACGTGCCCGTGCGGAGTTGCAGGGCGGCTGCGCCGTGCGCCGTGACGGTTCTGCTGTCGACGTCGGCGTCCATATCCGCTTCCATCACGCCGATGGAATAGGCGGGGGAGAGCGCGTCGATGATGCGACAAAGCACGCTCGTCTTGCCTGCGCCGGGGGACGCCATCAGGTTGATCAAGAAGACCCCTTTCTCGGCTGTCAGATCGCGCACCTCTGCGGCGTGGCGGTCGTTTTCCGCCTCTACGCCCGCGCGCACTTCGATCACGTCAAAGGTGCCGTTATTCATCTTTCGGCTTCGTGAAGAGGATCTTGACGGCGCGTTTTGCCATATAGGGGAGCAGGGCTTTGACCTTGTC
>JAFZZX010000192.1 GCA_017615515.1 Clostridia bacterium | reverse complement strand
TACGCCGAGACGATCAAGAAGAAAAAGAGGACGACAAAGATCATCTTGTGCGTCGGCGTGATCGCTTGGGCGGTTATCATTGCCGTGATCGCGATCGTTGCTTCCTTGCGCTGATCTTCCTCTCTTGCCACTTAACACGTGGGGAATAATTTTCAATGTTTTGATTCCGAATTCCTCCTTCCGAATTGGAGTGGAGCCCATTTTCGCGCCGCTAATAAAAGGATGGGAGGGGAGCGCGCTCGCGCCCGCCCCCTTTTTTATTGAGCGTTCGTCTCTGCACCACTCTCCGCCGTCACAGTGGTGCAAATGGCGTAGAAAGTAAGAAGTGATGCGGAGTAGTGTTCGATTATTATTCTATAAGTATTATGGATATTTAAATCTTGCCGTCGTGCGGAAAGGTTGCCGGCAACCCGAGTAATTCTTCGAGAGTAACGTTGTATAAGGTCGCGAGTTTTATAAGGTTTTCGTATTCGGGGCGGGAAACGTCCTTCTCCCAATCGCTGACGTTGGATTGATAAATGGACAAATAATCGGCAACTTCTTTTTGCGAAAAGCCGCATTGTTTGCGTATTCTTCTGAATTGTTCACCGAAATCCATAGCCTCATTATATAAAATGTGCATTACCCATTGACAAAATATGTGTAATGCACTTATAGTTGCTTAGGTAAGGTTCTCTTGAGAGGAGGGTGAACAGAATGAAATGTTGCTTTATCGGACACAGGAAGTTGGAAGTTACAGACGAATTGATTTCTCGCTTAAAACAAGAAATTGAAAAACTGATTTTGTCGGGCGTCACGCACTTTTTGTTTGGGACGAGAAGCGAGTTTAATTCCCTTTGCCATAAGGTCGTTTCCGACTTAAAGCAATCATATCCACAGATTTTACGAATCGCCTATACGACGTTTCACGAATGCGTCGTTTTGCAAAAAGAAGTGGAAAGATACGAGAGTATTATGTCGCAGTTATGGCATAGGGAAGTCCATTTGCAAGGCTATGAAGAAGAGATCACGCCCACGGTGCTGAGGAAAAGCGGTAAAGCGTCTTATCTTGAACGCAATCGGATAATGATAGACGACAGCGATTATTGCGTTTTTTATTATGACGAAAAGTATCGACCCGATAGACGAGAATTGTCCCGTAAGTATTTGAATAACGTCCTTTCAAGCGCGCAGAGCGGAACGGCATCGGCTTTCCGATATGCAACAAGAAAAAAGAAAACAATCATCAACGTTTTTTCGCTAAATTAATTGACAATACCTACGGTATTATATATAATGATTTTTGTTTAGAAAAAATAAACTTTGGGTTAAGTGCGGTTAGAAGTCGCAAACGGAAAGTTTATTATTGCGAAACAGAGGAAAAGGGGGAAAGTATGGAGATCGGCGTTAGGATCAAGGCGCTCAGGCTCAAAAACAACCTTACGCAGGAAGAACTGGCGGATCGTTGCGAACTGACCAAAGGATTCATCAGTCAGCTCGAGAACGACCTCGCGAATCCGTCCATCGACACCTTGAACGACATCTTGGTCGTACTCGGCAGTAATATGGGCGAGTTTTTCCAAAATGAGGAGAGCGAGCCGCTCGTCTTTCACGAAGAGGACTATTTCTCCAAGGACTACGGCGACAGCGTGACCACCTGGCTGGTGCCTTCCGCGCAGAAGAACGCGATGGAGCCCATTATGCTGGACCTACTCGAGAAGGGCGCGAAGGAGACCGATATGCCGCACGAAGGCGAGGAGTTCGGCTACGTCGTCGCGGGCAAGATCAAGCTGACCGTCGGCAGGCGGGTCTTTACGCTCGAGAAGGGCGAGACCTTTTACTACAAAGCGGACAAGAAACATTCGATCGAGAACGTAACGGATAAGAAGGCGACGGTGCTGTGGATCTCCTGCCCGCCCAACTTTTGAGAAGGAAGAAAGAAATGAGTATCATTGACAAGATAAAGTCTCTGTTCGGGAAGAAGGACGCCGCGCTCGCCGCGCCCGCACCCGCACCCACGACCCAGAAAAGGAACGAAAATATCATCGAGATCAAGGGGATCACCAAGGTCTTTGACGGCGTGACCGTCCTGGACGACCTGAATCTCGGCATCAAGCGCGGTCAATTCGTGACCTTGCTCGGACCTTCGGGCTGCGGCAAGACGACACTTCTCCGCCTGATCGCGGGGTTCGAGACTCCGACCGAGGGCGAGATCTATATCGAGGGCACGCCGATCACGTCGATCCCCCCCTTCAAGCGTCCCGTCAATACGGTATTCCAAAAGTACGCGCTTTTCCCGCATTTGAACGTCTTTAAGAACGTCGCTTTCGGCTTGAAACTGAAGACCATTCCCGACCCGACGGCGAAGAAAGGCGTCCGCAAGTTCACCAAAGAGGAGATCGCGGACAAGGTCAACCGTGCGCTCAAGCTCGTGGGGCTCGAGGACTACGGCCACCGCGACGTCAATTCCCTCTCGGGCGGACAACAACAGCGCGTCGCGATCGCCCGCGCGATCGTCTGCGAGCCCAAGGTGCTCCTTTTGGACGAACCCTTGGGCGCTCTCGACCTCAAGATGCGCAAGGAGATGCAGATCGAGCTCAAAAAGATGCACGAGGACCTCGGCATCACCTTTATCTTCGTGACGCACGACCAAGAGGAAGCGTTGACGATGAGCGACGTCGTCGTGGTCATGAACGACGGCGTGATCCAACAGATCGACCGCCCGAAGAAGATCTACGACGAACCGAAAAACGCTTTCGTTGCCGACTTTATCGGAGAGTCCAACCTGCTCCCCGGCGTGATGGAGAAGGACTACAAGATCGCCTTCCTCGGCAAGTCCCTCGCCTGCGTGGACAAGGGCTTTGAGAAGAACGAGAAGGTGGACGTTGTGATCCGCCCCGAGGACATCGTGATCAAGGCGGGCGCAGGCAAGGGCGACTTCGACGGCGAAGTGCTGACCACCGTCTTCAAGGGCACCTATTACGAGATGATCGTGCTCGCTTCGGGCTACGAATTCACCGTGCAGTCGCAGGTCGAGCACCGCCCCGGCGAGACGGTATCGCTCGGCATCGTGCCGGACAGCATCCACATTATGAAGAAGATCCTGACCATCAATAAGTATCTCGGCAAGGTCGCGGACGAGAACCTCGTGACCTTCCTGGGCGGCGACTTCGAGGTGCCGACCGAGGGCTTCGAGATCGGAGATGAGGTGGTGGTCTACGTCCCGTTCGACGCGGTCGAACTGACCGACGACGAAGAGGACGGCGTGATCGGCGCGACCGTCACGCAGAGCATCTACAAGGGCAGTTACTACCAAGTGCAGGTCTATAACGACAACGACGAAGATCTCTACGTCGACACCGCCGACGAGTGGGATATGAACGATCGCGTGGGCGTCAAGGTGGACGGCGCGAAAGTGCGCCTCGAAAGGTACGCCCCCGACGCGGACGAGGAGGAAACGGAATGACGGGGAAGAAGGCAAAAGTCTTTCGCCCGACGGCGTTTGCATTCCCGTACCTCGTGGTGACGCTGATCTTCGTGATCGTGCCGCTCATTTTGGTCTTGGTCTATGCTTTCCGCGGGTCGGACGGATCCTTCACCTTTGCAAACTTCCGCACGGTCTTCACCGAGAAGGAGACCTTGCGCCAGCTCGGTCAGACCGTCGGCATCGCGGCGCTTTCCACCGTGATCTGCCTCTTGATCGCCTACGTGGTGGCGTATATCCTCGCCTCGCACCCCTTCAAGAAACTGCCGATCCTCGCACTCCTCTTCATCATTCCGATGTGGATCAACTTTATGCTCCGCATCTTCGCTTTGCAGTCGCTCCTCTCGATGATCGGCATCGGCAAAAGCTATTGGGCTGCGGTCATCGGCATTGTCTACGATTTCTTCCCCTATATGCTCCTGCCGATCTATACCGTCCTCGTGAATATGGACAAGAGCTACGTCGAGGCGTCGCGCGACCTCGGGGCAAACCCCGCGATGACCTTCCTCAAAGTCACCTTGCCGCTGTCGCTCCCCGGCGTGATCAGCGGGATCAGTATGATGTTTATGCCGATCTTCAGTTC
>JAFZZX010000191.1 GCA_017615515.1 Clostridia bacterium | reverse complement strand
GAGTCCCGCGATCGGATCCATCAATAGGTTCGCCGCCGAGGTGTACTCAACCGAGGTCTCGGTCTCTTTTTTCAGGAACAACGGACAGATGGCGGAAGAGGCAAACGCCGCACCCACCATAATGATCAAGAGCATAAACAGACCGAAAAACATCTTCGCTCCGCCTCTGATCAATCCTATAAGCGCGAACAGTACCGCCGCGCCGATCAAAACGAAATCCATAGTACCCATACGCACATTATATACTAAAAGCAAATAAAATGCAACTGATAAATTATACCAAGCCACCCACCTACGTTGCCGTAGGCAACAATGAATTGCTCCTGATGCCGCAGTCGGCGGAACGTGAATGGAGTTTTTTATGAATTGCGGGCTATACACGCATGGCGGAAGGAGCAATTCGATTCATTGAGCGATAGCGAAAAAACGTGATTGCAATGTCGACAATTCGCGGCGCAGAGTGGTGCGAAGACAAACGCTCAGCAAAGAGGCGAGTAGGCGCGTGTTATTATCCCGAGACAGCGCAGAGTGGCGTGAAGACGAGCGCTCCACGAAGAAAAGGGCAGGAGCGTACTTGTTGTACGTAACTGCCCTTTGATGAAGTCGTAGCGAAGTATGCGCGCCGCTATGCGCTGTCTCTCTTATACGCCGGAGTAGGCGGAAAAACCCCCATCTACGGGGATCACCGTCCCCGTCACGAACCCGCTCGCCTTGTCGTCCGCGAGCCACAACAAGCACCCGATCAGGTCGTCGATCTCGCCAAACTTCTTCATCGGCGTAGCGGAAAGGATCTTGCCGGTTCTGGCGGTCGGCGTGCCGTCTTCGTTGAAGAGCAGGGCGCGGTTCTGGTTGGTCACGAAGAATCCCGGGGCGATCGCATTGCAACGGATGCCGCAGGGTGCGAAATGCACGGCGAGCCATTCGGTGAAATTAGACACGCCCGCTTTCGCCGCCGAGTAGGCGGGGATCTTGGTCAGCGGACGAAAGGCATTCATGCTGGAAATATTGATGATATTGCCGCCCGTCTTCACCATATCCGCCGCGAAGACCTGCGTGACCAAAAAGGCGCTCGTGATGTTGAGGTCGAAGACGAAGCGCAGTCCGCTCTCTTCGAGAGCGAAGAAGTCCTTGACGCCCGTGAGGTCGGGTGTCATCGTCTCGTTGTCCGTCGAAGCGCGCGGATTGTTGCCGCCCGCGCCGTTTATTAGGAAATTGACCTTGCCGAATACTTTTTCGATCTCGGCTTTTGCGTCCGTGATGCTGGCTTTATCGAGGCAGTTGCATTTGACGGCGATCGCCTTGTCGCCGATCTCGTCCGCAACCTTCTTCGCCGCGTCGTAATTGACGTCGAGGAGGGCGACTCTTGCGCCGCACGCAGCGAGCGCACGCGCAAAGGCGGAGCAGATCACGCCGCCCGCGCCCGTCACCGCGATGATTTTATTCGATAAGTCGATTTGAAAGGGAAGGTTCATAAGTATCTCCTTTTTTATTGATCGCATTCTATGCGAAGAAATTGCCTTTCCCCGCCTTTTCCCACACGAAGGCAAGCGCCGCGCTCCAAGCTTGGAGGGGCGAGCCCGCGGGACAACAGGGAGAGAAGTATTCGATGGGGGTATAGTGCCCGTTCGAGGTCATATAGCGATAGGTCGAGAGAAGCGGCGTCTGCCAATCCATGTGATAGAGGGACTTTGCGTAGGCGTACATCGCGGTCAGATAGCACCAGTTCGCGCCGTTGTGGTAGTCGTACATTCTGGCGGATTTGTGGCACGCCGCTCTAGGGAGTTTGTAGGGAGGATAGACGCTCATTACGCCGAAATCGCCGCCCCCTTGCTCGGTGTTGTTCTTCGTCTCGAGCAGGCGTTCCGCCGCATCCAAAACGCGACGCGCGCGCTCTGCGTCCGCTACGCCGAAGAGTACGGTGAAGATCGTGTCAATAGATAGGTTGTCTTCCACTCTGCCGTCCGTCGTGCGGTAGTTTACGTAGTAACCCTTTTTTTCGTCGAAGAGCAGGGCGTTGATCGCCTTTCTGACACGTTCTGCTTGGAGCGTGTAATGCACGAAAAGGGCTTCGTCCCTGCTCGCGAACAGCCGAGAGGCGAGTACCAGCGCGCGATAATAGAGCGCCTCGACGTAGGTCACGTAGCCGACGCGGTTCACTTCGTCCGCCCAATCGCGTTTGTCGTAGTCCCCTTTCACGAGGAGTCCCGTCTCGTCCGTCCTTTTTTCGAGGCGATCAAGAACGCTCTTGACGAGGTCTAGCACGGAGCGGTCGCCGATCTTCTCGTCCAGCAAGGCGTCGTCGTCAGTTACTTTCAGGTAATCGCTGATCTCGGCGACGAAGAAGCAGGGACTGTCGAAGTGGTCGCCCCAAAACGCCGTAAAATCGCTCTTGACGGCGGAAGGACACGCCCCGTCCGCCGCAATGCCGCGCGCCAAGGTCAAGATCTCGTTTCGTACGAGGTCGGGGCGCGAGGACAGGAGCGGTAAGACGGTGAAGTAGGAATCGCGATAGTAGGTGCGTAAGGGGTCGACGTATCGGACGCCCGCCGCAAAGGCTTTGAAAGCCCCGCAGGTCTTGTAATTTTGGATCGCGGTGAAGTAGGCGGAGAGATACATCGCTTTCGCCGCCTCGGATCGCGCCGAAGAGGGGATCGCGACAGATCGGATCTCGCGCGCTACCGCGGAAAACGCTTTGTCGAAAGAGAGGAAGGCCTCTCGGTGCGCCATTTCATCCGACGAGAAGGAGAAGAGGAGTTTGATCTTGTCCTTCGCGCTCGTGTAGAAGGTGTCGTTCTCCCTGACCCAGTCGCCGCGAGAGGAAGAGGAGAGAAGGAAGTTCGCCCCGCGTACGCAGTCGGTGTCGCCTCGGCTCTCGCACTTCGCGTCGCGGCAGTTCACACCGAGGTCGATCGCGAGACGCTTGCCTTCGATCAGGAAGAAAACGCCGTTGACGTCATGGGTGAGAAAGGTCGTGATCGAGAGTTCTCCCGCCGACGTTTTGACGGTGATTTTCTGCATTCTTCCGATCATTTCGACGATCTTCGGCAGATAGGGGGAAAGCCGCTCACCGTTCACGGCGAGGTCGAGCGAGAGGATCGAGACGAGGCGACTTGCCGCCTCGCCCGTCACGCGATAAGAGGAGAGACCGCCGCAACCGTCTGCGGTCACGCCGATCTTTTCGTTGCCGAGTTCGTAGTTCGCGGTCTCGAAATACTTGCCCTCGGCGATGATCTTTCCGTCTTTGAAACGCGTTTTCATATAAAGTATTGTACCACGAATCGCTTACTTTTTCGCGAGATCCTTTTCGACCGCCTCGAAGACGCCCGCGAGGTAGGCGGCGCCGAGCGCGCGATCGTAGAGCCCGTAGCCGGGCTTCCCGGTCTCGCCCCAGATGTTTCTGCCGTGATCGGGGCGCAGATAGCCGTCGAAACCGTTTTCGACGAGCGCCCTCACGATCGCATAGACGTCCACGTTGCCTTCGGCGGTCTGGTGTCCGTTCTCGTAGAAGTCGGTGTCGTTCACGAACTTCAGTTGTCTGAGGTGTGCGAAGTAGATGCGGCTCGCGTATTTCGCCGCCATCTTGGGCAGGTCGTTGAAGCGTCCCGCGCCGAGACTTCCCGTGCAGAAGGTGATACCGTTGTGCTTATTGGGCACGGCGGCGAACAGGCGGTCGTAGTCGCTTTCTCTCCCCACGATGCGCGGCAGACCGAAGATGTCCCACGGCGGATCGTCGGGGTGGATCGCCATATTGACGTCCGCTTCGTCGCAGGCGGGCATGATCGCGTTCAGGAAATAAACGAGGTTCTCAAAGAGGGTCTCGTGCGTCATACCCTCGTACGCGGCGAGCAGATCGCCGAGTTCTTCCGCGGTATAGCTCTCGTCCCAACCGGGCAGACGAAGGTTCTTTTTGTCGAGTTTCTTGAAGTCCGCTTCGGCGTAGGCAAGCGAGGTCGCTCCGTCTGCGTGGCGATAGCCGAGATCGGTGCGGAACCAGTCGAAGACGGGCATAAAGTTATAGCAAATGCACTTGACGCCCGCTTTGCCGCAGTTCAGGATATTCTGTTTGTAGGCTTCGATATACTTGTCACGGGTGGGGCGACCGAGCTTGATGTCCTCGTGCACGGGGACCGACTCGATGACTTCCATTTCGAGCCCCGCCTCGTTCGCGAGTTTCTTCAGCCTCATCAGTTTATCGAGGTCCCACACTTCGCCGACGGGCGTATCGTACACGGCGGTCACCACCCCCGTCATACCTTGGATCTGTTTGATATAATTAAGGGGGATCGAATCTTTCTCCCCGTACCAACGAAAGGTCAGTTTCATATTATTTCCCACTCTTGACTTTCACAAAGCCGGTGCCGAAGTTTAGGGTGCCTTCCACGGCATTGTCGTTGCCCTCTTTGAATCGGGAGACCGCGACGCGTTTCATCAGTTCCTCGCGGTACTTCTTGCCGTCGATCGGCAGGTTGACCCGCACGCCGCCGTTCCAACCCGACAGCTCGATCGCGTTCATCAGTTCCACGCCGTTGATGCCCTCTTTGCCCTCTACGAAGAGGGGTTCCTTGCCGAGGATCGCCGCGGTAAAGTTTTTCAAGATGCCGACGTGTTGCAGGTTCTCGCCGTCGGTTTCGGGTTCGATCACCTCGCACTTGGGCGCGGCGAAGGACTCTTTGGACGTCTTGCAGAAGTCTTGCGAATCCTCGGCGTTCTTGTAGTAGTAGAGTTTCTTGTTCTCGCAAAGGAGCTTGCCTTTGGTTCCGCTGACTTCGAAGCGGTTTGTGCCGGGCGCTTCGCCCGTCGTCGTGATGAAGACGCCCGACGCGCCGTTTGCGTATTCGAAATAGGCGGTCACTTCGTCCTCGACTTCCACGTCGTGCCATTTGCCGTACTTGCAGAATCCGTTGACCGCAACGGGCATCTCGCCGACGACCCATTGCACGAGGTCGAGTTGGTGCGGACATTGATTGATCAGCACGCCGCCGCCTTCCCCTTTCCAGGTCGCGCGCCACGAGCCGCTGTCGTAGTAGTTTTGGGTGCGGAACCAGTCGGTGATGATCCAGTTCACGCGTTGCAGGGTGCCGATGCCGCCCGACGCAATGATCTCCTTCATCTTGCGATACAGACAGTTCGTGCGCTGATTGAACATCATGCCGTAGAGCGCCTTGCTTTTTTCCGCCGCGCGGTTCATTTCCTCGACCTGCTCGGTATAGACCGCGGCGGGTTTGTCGGTGATGACGTGGACGTTCCTGCCGAGGCACTCGATCACGATCTCGGGGTGGGTGTAGTGGGGCACCGCGACGAGGACGGCGTCCACCGCCTTGTCGTCCAGCATCTTCTTGTAGTCGGTATAGTAGGCGATCTCGCCCTTGAGTTTCGCCTTGACCGCGTCGATCTTGACGGGGTTCAGGTCGCACACGGCGGTGAGGCGTGCGTTCTCCACCGCGCCCTCGTCGAGTTTCAATGCGTAATAGGTCCCTTGGTTGCCGACGCCGACGACGCCGTATCTGATCTCTTTCATTTCACGAATACTCCGTTTTCTTCTTTGTAACCCACTTCGGCGAGGACTTTCTTGATCGCGGCGACCGCGGCGTCAAAGGCTTCGACGTTGCTCTCGAAGTGGAACTTGGTCTTGAGGACGGTCTTGTCGTTCAGAACGTAGCCCGCAAATATCTTGAGGTGGGGTTCGACGGTCAGCACCTTGTCGTCCTTGATGCGGGAGACGAGCCCTTTGAGATCGCCGTCGCCGTAGCCCGCGGGCACGAGTTCGCCCGTCTCCGCCACGACGTCTTTGATATGGAAGTAGTACGCGCGATCCGCGAGGGTATTCAGGGTGTCCTCCGCCTTCTCGCCGACTTGCAGGAAGTTCGCGGGGTCGTAGACGTAATAAAGCCCCGGCGTCGCGTCCAGCACCTCTTTGGTGCGGGCGAGGTTGTCGCCGTAGAGTCCCTTGTCGTTCTCGTGGCACATACGGATGCCGTTCTCCTTGCCGATCACGACGATCTTTTTCAGAAGGTCGAGCATCTTATCGTGCGCCTCTTTGGACTCGCCCGCATTGTAGAAGCTGAACATACGGATATTTTCCGCGCCGAGGATCTTCGCGAGCTCGCAGCCTCTCTTCGCGTCCGCGAGGTGCGCCTCGGCGGGCAGGTTGATGTCCTTTTTATAGATCGGCGAACCGATGGACCACACCTTGATCCCCGCTTCGTCGAGTTTTGCGCGGATCTCCTTCGCCTCTTCGTCGGTCAGGTCCATCACGTTCTTGCCGTTGACGTTCCTGATCTCGAGAAGGGAGATCCCGTTTCTTTTCAGCCCGGCGATCTGTCCTTCGATGCTGCCGTCCGATTCGTCCGCAAATGCACATAATCTGATCATAATTTTCTCCTTTTCGCCGAAAGGGCGAGTTATTATTTCAAACAAAAGTCGACAAGGTCGTCCACGTTCGCCGTCGCGAGGCACTCCACCGTGTCCGCCGCGCCGTAGTAGATCTTGACTTCGCCGTCGTCTTCGAGGATCATGCCGCCGGGGAAGATCACGTCGTTGCGGAATCCGCCCTTGCACTCGTAGTCGGTCTCGGGCACGAGCAGCGGCTCTTTGCCGATGCCGATCACCTTAGTCGGGTCTTCGAGGTCGAGGAGCATGATGCCCGCGTAGTATTCCTTGCCCCAGCTGTCTTCCCAACCGTTCTTTTTCGGCGGGACGGCGGAGACGGCGTGGAAGGTGGTCAGCCAGCCCTTCTTCGTCTTGATCGGCGGGGCGGCGGGTCCGACCTTCGCGTTTGCGAAGGGGACTTTTTCACGAGGAAGCACGAGTTGCGTGTTGCCCCAATACTTTAGGTCGGGAGAGTCCGAATACCAGGCGTCGAAGATGTCGTATCCTCTCGAATAGACGGGGAAGGGACGCTCCAAACGGGCGAACTTCCCGTTGATCTTCTCGGGGAAGAGCACCATGTTGCGGTTATCGGGCGCGCTCATCGACATCAATTCGAGTTTGCGGAAGTCGCGATCGGTCTTCGCAATGCCGCCGCGAATGCCGTGCCAGGTCCCCACCGCAAAGCAAATATAGATCTC
>JAFZZX010000190.1 GCA_017615515.1 Clostridia bacterium | reverse complement strand
TTCGGACAGTACCAAGGAATAGATATTCTTTTTCATTGCAGAGCCTCCTGTTTTTCGCCATTATTGTATGACGGAATAAATAATTTGTCAAGCGGTTTATATAAATTCTTTTACGAGTTTTTGAAACGAAGAAAGAAAAAAATGAAGAGGATATAATAAAATCATATCCTCCTTTTGCATTTTTATTTGACGGTGAAGACTTCGTTACCTTTGACATCTTATCTGTAAATGCAGAAAAGAAAGAAGTCGAAGTTGCTATTACCAATCGCGGGAAGATTACCGTGACGTCCTTCGAGATCTTATATTGCCAAGTAGCAAAGTGGAATGGTATAATAACCCTATGAGCGAGAAAACGAAGATGTTATCAGGGGAACTATACGACCCGAGCGATGAAGAGCTGCTTGCACTCAGAAAGAAGTGTCATGCTCTTTGCCTGAAATACAACCAAACCACGGAAGAAGACGCCGAGGTCAGAGGGTCTGTGCTGAAGGAAATGGGAATCGCGCGGGGAAAGAACGTTTATTTGCAGGGACCGATCTATTTTGACTACGGCTGCTTTACTTCCATAGGTGAAAACACTTATGCGAACTTCAACCTGACCATTTTGGACATTTGTCCCGTCACGATAGGAAAGAATGTATTTATCGGAACGGGGGTCAGCATCGTCACGCCGATCCACCCGATGCATTATCAAGACAGAAATATGTTTGTTAATGAAGAAGGAATATTGACGGACAAGGAATACGGAAAGCCAATCACGATCGAAGATAACTGTTGGATCGCATCGAATGTTACGATATGCGGTGGAGTTACAATTGGGGCAGGCTCGGTAATCGGAGCCGGTAGTGTAGTAACGAAATCAATACCGGCGGGAACCTTTGCCGCAGGGAATCCGTGTAAGGTGATACGCCCGATAGAGGATAAAAAGTAATACCATCAACGCCTACCGAGGAGGAGAGCTGAAATGACCAAAACGCTTATTATATATTTTTCGAGAGCGGACGAGAACTATGCCGTCGGGTATATCGATAAAGGCAACACCGAGATCGTGGCGGAGTACGTGCAAGAACTGACGGGCGCGGATATGTTCAAAGTCGAACCCACAGTTCCTTACGCCAAGGACTATGCGACCTGCATCAAAGAAGCCAAACAACGAATTGGGAACGCTCCGATCAAAGAGAAACTAACGAATATCAGCGCTTATGATACGATCTTCGTAATGAGTCCCATCTATTGGGGAACGTATGCACCTGAAATGGAAACGGCATTGAAGGATCTTGATTTTACCGGGAAGACAGTTCGCTTTATTAGCACTCACGAAGGAAGCGGATTGGCTAGTATGGTATCCGATGTGAAAAAGATATGCAAAGGCGCGATGGTGGATACGAAAGGTCTTGCCATTGTGGGATCACAAGCGAAAGCATCCAAAAGCAAGCTGGAAAAATGGATATGAGAAACGGAGCAAAAAACTAAAAATGCAACAAAAATGCAAAACTGAAAGAGGGGCGGTCTCGAAAGAGACTGTCTTTTTTTGCCCAAAAGAGATACTAAGAGTCAGTAACGAATTTTTGCAGGCACTTGCAGAAAAAAAGGGGTAGTTTGTGCTAAATTCGTGATTAATTCGTAATTTTTGTGGGCGTGCATAAAAATATGATGACAAAATCCAAGTTGAGAGATGAGCATAAGTTTTTTTTCGTGATAAATTCGTGATTCTCGCGGACTCTTACGCGAGAGTCAAGAAAAGCTCAATCACGAAATAATCACGAATTATTTTGAAGCAAAAATCATTGAAAGACCTCAAATTGATAGAAAAAACTCCCGAAAAATCGGGAGTTTTGGCGCGCCATAGGGGGTTCGAACCTCTAGCCTTCGGTTCCGTAGACCGACGCTCTATCCAGTTGGGCTAATGGCGCATAATAGATTAAGTTGTGTTTGTCCTAACGATCGGAACCGAAAGGGTTCGAGCCGAAGGTCGGAACGTATGACTGCTTCCGCATAGTCAACGAAAGTTATTATAGACTTCCCTTTTGACTTTGTCAACAGAAAAGACGAATAATCTCTGCAAATCTTATCGGGGAAGAGCGGCGTCGCCGCGCTCCCATTACATCTCCTCTTTCAGCTTTTCGATCAATTCGTAGATGCGGCTGAGGTCTTCGGGAGAATAGTAGTCGATCACGATCTTGCCCTTCTTGTCGTTGCCGTTGGCGCGGACTTTGGTGCCGAAGACGCGTTGCATATCCTCGATGAAAGCCTTGAACTCGGGGGAAATCGTGCGGATGCGCTCGGCGGGCACCTTCTTTTCGCGCTGGAGTTCGGCGATGCGGTTCTCGAGGTCGCGCACCGAGAGTTTTTTCTCGACGACTTCCTTCGCGAGGGCGATCTGCATCTCGGCGGGTTTGATCGCGACCAGCACCTTGGCGTGTCCGGTGGACAGGGCGAGGTCGCGTACCATCGCCTGCACTTCGACGGGCAAGGTCAGGAGACGCAGGGAATTGGCGACGGCGGGACGGCTCTTGCCGATCGCGTGCGCTAAGGCTTCCTGCGTAAGGTTATTCTCGGTCAGGAGGTTGTAGAGCGCTTCGCTCTCTTCCATCGGATTGAGGTCTTCGCGTTGCAGGTTTTCGACGAGGGCGATCTCGCGAACTTCTTGTTCGGTCAGATCCTTGATGATGACGGGGACGAGGGACAGCCCCGCGAGCTTCGCGGCGCGGAAACGCCTCTCGCCTGCGACGATGCGGTAGCCTTCGCCGAGCTTGGTGACGACGAGCGGTTGCAGAATACCGTGTCCCGCGATGGAATCGGCAAGTTCGCGCAAGGATTCCTCGTTGAAGGTCTTACGCGGCTGATTGGGGTTGGGATGGATGAGCTCGATCGCGACCTCGTTTACGCCTTCCTTCAGCTTGCCTTTTTCGTCGTAGGTGGCGATCTGCGGATTGTCGATCTCACGCATATCGGAGATCAGCGCGGCGAATCCTCTTCCAAGTCTGTTGTTAGCCATAGTCACTTCCTCTTATTCTCTCTCATCAAGAGCTCCTCGGTCGCGCGCATATAGGCGATCGATCCGACGGAACGCTTGTCGTACAGGATGATGGGTTTGCCGAAACTCGGCGCTTCCGCGAGCCGCACGCTGACCGGGATCCGCGCGTCGAGCAGGCGTTTGCCGAAGTATTTTTCGATCTCTTCCGCGACCTGACGATGCAACTTGTAGCGCGAGGCGTACATCGTGAGCAGCACGCGATAGGTCGTGAGTTTGGGGTTCAGGAACTTGCGAATGATGTTGATGCTGTCCAAGAGCTGCGCCAAGCCTTCCATCGCATAGAACTCGCATTGCACGGGGATCAGCACGCTGGTCGCCGCCACCATACTGTTGATCGTGATCAGGGACATCGAGGGCGGGCAATCGAGCAAAATGTAGTCGTACGCGCCCATCAAGGGTTCGATCGCCTTTACGAGCACCTTCTCGCGGTTCGGATAGTCGTTCATCTCCATCTCGATCGCCGAAAGGTCGATGGAAGAGGGGATCAGGTCGAGCCCCGCGATCTCGGTCTTCTTGATCAGTTCCTTATTCGTGCAGTCGGTCGCGCCGGATAGGACGTTGTAAATGTTCAGCACGGGACGGACGTCCTTTTTGCCGAGTTCGTTCACGAACTCAATGTGTTTCTTGATTCCGAGCCCCGTCGTGGCGTTGCCCTGCGGGTCCATGTCGATGATCAGGACCTTCTTGCCCATCGTCGCCATGCACGCGCCGATATTGATGCAGGACGTGGTTTTGCCGACGCCGCCTTTTTGATTGATGATCGCCATCACTTTGGTTTTCATAAGTGTTCCTTTTCTCCGATGCAAGCGCCGCTTGCGTTTTGGTTTTCTTTTTGCCCTTCTTGCAGTTATACATAACAATCATATCATAAAAGTAAGAGGTATTTCAACAGAAACGCCGCAATTTGTGAAAACTCAACCGCGCAGAGCGATCTCTTTGAGCCTGAGATAGTTCTCCGCGCAGATCTCGGTGTCCTTGAGAGCGCGGTGTGCGCCCGTAGTGTCCAGCCCGAAATGCTCCGCGACGGTCACCTGCTTATGGTTGGGGAGATATGGCAAATATTTGCGCGAAAGGCGCAGAACGTCTATAAAATCGTTTCGCAGGAGGTAGCCGAGGTGTTCGGACAATTCGTCGTAGAGAAAATTGACGTCGAAATTGACGTTGTGCCCGATGATCACGTCGCCCTGTAAGAAGTCCGCAAAGTCCCTAAGCACTCCCTTGCGATCCCTTGCGTCCGCGACCATTGCGTTCGTGATGCCCGTCAACTGCGTGATGAAGTAGGGGATCCGCCCCGTGGGCTTGATCAGCGAGCTGAAAGACGCCGCGAAACGGTCGTCGCGGTATCTGAGAGCGGAGACTTCGATGATCTCCGCGCCCGAGGCGGGGTAGCCCGTCGTCTCGATGTCCACGACGGTGAAGTCGGACGGGAAGGTGCCGACGTCCCTGCCTTTATATTCTCTTTTCGGCTTGCATCTTTCCATATCGCCATTTTAGCACGCCCACCCGAAAAAGGCAAAGTATTTACAGTCGATCGGCGTGAGATCGGAGACAAAAAAGAGGCGCAAGCGATGCGCCTCTATTCGTGTATGGTATGGGGTCGCGACGGCTTATTCCCACTCGATCGTGCCGGTCGGCTTCGGGGTCAGGTCAAACGCGACGCGGTTCACGCCCTTGACTTCGTGCGTGATGCGGTCGGTGATGTGGGAAAGCAGCGCGAAGGGGATCTCCGCCACGGTGGCGGTCATCGCGTCGCGGGTGTTGACTGCGCGCAGGACGACGAGGTAACCCTCGGTCCTCTTGCCTTCCGCGTTGATGCCCACGCTCTTAAAGTCGGGGACGATCGTGAAATACTGCCAAACCTTGCCGGCGAGGCCGTTCTTCGCGAACTCTTCTCTGAGGATCGCGTCTGCTTCGCGCACGACTTCCAGTCTTTCACGAG
>JAFZZX010000189.1 GCA_017615515.1 Clostridia bacterium | reverse complement strand
GTCCTCGACCGTATGTGCGAAGAGTTCCCCGATCAGTACGCTTTTAAGTACACCACCCTCGACTACACCCGCACCTACACCGAATTCCGCGCCGACGTGGACGAATGCGCTCGCGCTTTGGTCGCTCTCGGCGTCAAGGCGGGCACCCACGTTGCCGTGTGGGCGTCCAACGTGCCGCAATGGTACATCACCTTCTGGGCGACGGTGAAGATCGGCGCCGTCCTCGTGACGGTCAATACGGCGTACAAGATCCACGAGATCGAGTACCTCTTGAAGCAGTCCGACACCCACACCCTCGTGATGACCGAGGGCAATAAGGAGATCGCCTACGGCAAGATCGTCGCGGAGCTCTGCCCCGAACTCGCCGAGAAGAAGGCGGGCGCGCCCTTGCACGCCAAGAGGCTCCCGTTCCTTCGGAACATCATCACGGTCGGCTATCGCCAAAAGGGTTGTTTGACCTGGGCGGAAGCCTTGAAACGCGCGGACGAGGTCAAGCAAGAGACCATTCTCGCGATGGCGGCGGCGGTCAATAAGCACGACGTTTGCAATATGCAATACACCTCAGGCACTATGGGATTCCCGAAAGGCGTGATGCTGACCCACTATAATATCGTCAATAACGGCAAGTCGATCGGCGATAGAATGGACCTTTCGACGGCGGACAGAATGATGGTGCAGGTGCCGATGTTCCATTGCTTCGGCATGGTGCTCGCGATGACCGCGACGATGACGCACGGCGGCACTCTTTTGCCGCTCCCGTATTTCTCACCTAAGCCGGCGCTCGCTTGTATCCACAACGAGCATATCACCGCTTTCCACGGCGTGCCGACGATGTTTATCGCGATGCTCGAGCATCCCGACTTCCCGATGACCGATTTCTCGTATATGCGCACGGGTATCATGGCAGGCTCTCCCTGCCCGATCTCCGCGATGAAGGACGTCGTCGAGAAGATGCATATGACCGAGATCACGATCGTTTACGGACAGACCGAGGCTTCCCCGGGTTGCACGATGAGCTCGACCGACGATCCCGTCGAGGTACGCGTCGCGACGGTCGGCAGACCGCTCCCCGAGATCGAGTGCCGTATCGTGAACCCCGAGACGGGAGAGGATTGCCCCGACGAAGTGACGGGCGAGTTCCTCGCGCGCGGGTATAATATAATGAAAGGCTACTACAAGATGCCCAAGGCGACCGAAGCCGCGATCGACAAGGACGGTTGGCTCCATACGGGCGACCTTGCGTGCCGTACTCCCGAGGGCAACTTCCGCATCACGGGTAGGCTCAAGGATATGATCATTCGCGGCGGCGAGAACATCTACCCCAAGGAGATCGAGGAGTTCATCTACACCCATCCGAAGGTCTCGGACGTGCAGGTCATCGGCGTGCCCGACGAGCAGTACGGCGAGGAGATCATGGCTTGCGTGATCCTGAAAGAGGGCGAGACTATGACCGCCGACGAGATGAAAGCCTACATCGGCGCAAATATGGCGCGTCACAAGGTGCCGAGATACGTCGAGTTCGTGACTGAGTTCCCGATGAACGCGGCGGGCAAGATCCTGAAGTACAAGATGCGCGAGGATGCGATCAAGAAACTAGGGCTTCAAAAAGCCAGCAAGATCGAAACTGCTTGATTTGGTGGCGAATAACGGCGCATCTGCTTTGTTTCTGCCTGCGGGGCGGCGAAATCACGTACGGTCAGTACGCTCATTCGTCGCCCCTTGTCGTGCCTTGCATCTGCAACCCTTCTTCGCCACCAAATAGAACCGAAAAGTGGTTGTTTGAAGAGTTAAATAATTAAAAGACGGTCAGAGAATGACCGAATACAATCATTTGCAAAAAAGCGACCGCGGAGAGTGGGGCAAAGACAAACGCTCCGCGAGCGAGCGGAAAGGCGCGTACTCCGTGTACGTAACTGACGGGAGCGAAGCGGTAGAGCAGAATGTGCCCCGCTATACGCGGTCGCATATAATAAGGTGATGGTAAATCTAACACAGGGAAAACCGTATAAAGTGCTTTTGAGGTATATATTACCTCTCTTTTTGAGCGTGGTTTTTCAGCAGATCTATAATATCGCGGACAGCGTGGTGGTCGGCAAGTTTCTCGGCGAATGGGCGCTTGCGGCGGTAGGGAACAGTTACGAGATCACCCTCGTCCTCTTGGCGTTCGCCTTCGGGTGCAATATGGGCGCGAGCATCGTGACGGCGAAGAACTACGGCGCGAAGAACTACGTCGAGATGAAGAGCGCGATCAGCACCTCGCTGATCCTGACCTTCGCCGTGACCGCCGTGCTGATGGCGGCGGGGTTTGCCTCGGCGCGGCCGCTTCTGGTGCTGCTTAATACCCCTGCGGAGATCCTGCCCGCAAGCCTATCCTATCTCAGGATCTACCTCGCCGGACTGCTCTTTTTGTTCTTCTACAACGTGTCCACGGGCATTTTCGCCGCGCTCGGCGATTCGGTGACCCCCTTTCTCTTCCTCGTGATCTCTTCCGTCGCGAACGTCTTTATGGATATACTCTTCGTCACGGCGTTCGGAATGGGGGTCGAAGGGGTGGCGTGGGCGACCTTTATCTGCCAGGGCGTCAGCGCCGTGGCGGCTCTCACGACCCTCGCATTCCGCCTCCGGAAGATCCGTGCGGACGTAAAACCGCGCCTCTTCTCCAAGGGAGCGTGTAGGGACTTTTTCCTCGTCGGGATCCCGAGCACGTTGCAACAGAGTTTCATCTCGGTCGGCAACATCGCCCTCCAAGGACTGATCAATACTTTCGGCACGGCGACCATCGCGGGATATTCCGCTTCGGTCAAGTTCAATAACTTCGCGGTCACGAGTATGCACCAGGTCGGGAGCGGCGTCAGCAACTACACGGCGCAGAACCTCGCGGCGGGCGAAGAAAGGCGGGTCAAGCAGGGATTTTCGTGGGGGTACGCGATCGCGGCGAGCATCGGCGTACTCTTCTTCGTCGTCTATTTCTTCTTCAATCGGCAGATCATGCTGCTCTTTTTGAACCGTGAGAGCACCGAGGCGATCGAGGTCGGACACGACTTTTTGTCCATCGTGTCCCCGTTTTACGTGATGATCGCGGCGAAGCTCGTCGCAGACGGCATTTTGCGCGGGTCGGAGAAGATGGGACTTTTTATGGTCAGCACCTTCGTGGATCTCGCGCTCCGCGTCGGCATCGCCTTCGCGCTCGCGGGTACCTATCTCGGCGCGCGCGGCATTTGGTGGGGCTGGCCGATCGGCTGGGGCGTTGCGGTCGTCCTGTCCGTCGCCTTTTTCTTCGCGGGAGTATGGAAAAGGCGCGATAAAGCCTCGCGCGTTTAGAGTTTTTGCTCTGCCATAGGGCGAGGATCGTGATATAATGGAGAAAAGGGGGAGATCCGATGGATAAGGAGAAGGAAAGGGCGATTCCCGATTACGGAATGGCGACCAAGAAGGACAAGCTACTGTATTTCGGGGTTTTTCCGCAGGAGCTCAAAGAGGCGTCGGTCACCGTCGAGGACAGACCCGGCTTGGACGGCTATCACCTCGGCTCGGACGGTAACTTTTATGCCAAACTCAAGGCGACGCCGTATGCCGAGCTGTATGCTTTCAAGAACGGAGAACCGATCGAGGAAGGCAGAGAATACTGGTTCAAGGTCAGTCCCATTCTGTGGCGGGTCTTGAGCGTGTGCGACGGGGTCGCCGTTTTGATGAGCGAAGACGTCCTTGCCGCAGGATCGATCGTGGGTGGCTGTGATACGCCCGTTCGCTCCGTCAGGCGGCTCCCCAAGCGGCATTACCTGATCACGGGGGCATACAATATGTACGACGTGAGCGGGATGCGCTTTTGGCTCAATCGAGAGTTCTTTTTGGCGGCGTTCTCGCCCGAGGAGAGGGAATGGATCTTGACCACGAAGGTGGATAACAGCCCCGCTTCGACCAACGAGCGTTCGAATAGGAACGCTTGCCCCGATACCGAAGACAAGGTCTATTTGATGAGCGCCGCAGAGGTCAAGGACGAGCAATTATGGGAAACCGACCTCGATGATCGCTCGAATATCGCCACAAAATATCCTACCGACTATGCCCGCGCCATGGGGGCGAGCAGTTTCTGTGCGGAAGGATTCAGCCGCTGGATCAGCGGTAGGGCGAATAGCAAGGGATACGCCTGGTGGTGGCTTCGCTCGCCCGACGCCTTTTATGAAGACTCCGTCAAAGCCTGCGACGGTTCGAGGACGGGCATTCACGACGCGCTGCTGGATCGCTGTGGCGGCGTCGTCCCGATCTTGCGCGTGAAACTCCCTCTTTGATGGGCGAGTGCGCTTTCCCCAATAAGTTTTGTGGCATAACGCCATACACCGTACGAAAAAAGGAGAACCCCCGATGGACGCTCGTAAATGTGATACCGATCCGTATTCTTTGGCGGTAGATCCGACGATCTCACCGAAAACCTTGAGTTATAAAAAGGACAATATAGCCTACGTTTTGAAAATACTGATCAACTTTTTCGATCACGGAGGAAAGGTGGATCTTCACGCAGTTTACTTGGCGAAGATCCTGTCCGGCAAGTTGATCCATACCACCTGTCCCCAAGACGATGAGATCGGCGAAAAACTAAAAGGCCTTTTGATTGCATTCGACGATGCCGAGAACAGAGAGTGCTTTATGAAATCGTATTTCGGACAAGCATTGGGCGTCCTTCGGCATGGATCCGCTCGCCAATCCGAGAGGTGGTCACAGTACAAGCCGACCGCCGAAGCCGTTAGCGCAAATATCAAAGGGGCGTTATCTCACGCGATAACGTACTACGTAAACGATCCGACCGTCCCCGTCGGACTGGATCTGTCTAAATGCTTGGACGCCTTGATTCGAAAGATCGGAGACAAATACGTCTTGAAGAACCTTTCCGCGCAAGAGGGCGAGGCGCTTATAAAGGCATTCGAGCGGTTTACGGAAATGCTGAAAAACACCGAGAAGTTCAAGCGATATTTTGTTCTCACGCAGAACTGAACGCGTCGAGAATGTCTCGAGGTGCATCGGTGCATTCGGGCGATAAGGAAAAATCCACGGCACGAAACCGTGGATTTTTTCTATTCAAACGGTTTGGCGAGTGCGGAGAGCGGTGCAGAGACAAGCGCTCTATGAAGAAAAGGGCAGGCGCGTACTTTTCGTACGTAACTGCCCTTTGATGAATTAGTTAGCGAAGAATATGTGCCGCTATACGCGCTCGCTTTACTTCACAAGCCCGCGCTCGAGAAGCAACTGTGCGATCTGGACGGCATTGGTTGCCGCACCCTTGCGGATATTGTCCGCGACCACAAAGAGGTTGCACCCACTCTCCACGCTGTAGTCGAGGCGGATACGTCCGATATACACTTCGTCGTGGTTCTCGGCGTAGATCGGCATCGGGTACTTGGCGTTCTTGTCGTCGTCCACGAGGATCACGTTCGGGAAGGAGGCGAGCGCCTCTTTGATGCCCTCGAGGGTGCAAGGTTTCTCGAACTCGACGTTCACGCTCTCGCTATGACCGTGGAAAACGGGCACGCGCACCGTGGTCGCCGTGACGCGGAGGTTCGGCTTGCCGAGGATCTTCCTCGTTTCGTTGATCATCTTTTCCTCTTCCTTGGTGTAGCCGTTGTCCAAAAAGACGTCGATCTGCGGGATCACGTTCGCGAAGATCGGGTAGGGGAACTTCTTGGGAGCGGCGCCTTCGATGCCGTCCTTGAGGTCGTTGTAGCCTTGTACGCCCGCGCCGCTGACCGCCTGATAGGTGGAATAGACCACGCGCTTGATCGTATATTTGTCGTCGAGGGGTTTCAGGGCGAGCATCGCCTGAATGGTCGAGCAGTTCGGGTTCGCGATGATGCCGTGGTTCCAATCGACGTCGTCGGGGTTGACCTCGGGCACGACCAAAGGCACGTCCTTATCCATACGCCATTGGCTGCTGTTGTCCACGACGATCGTGCCTTGCGCGGCGAAAATCGGGGCGAAGACCTTGCTGACCGAGCCGCCCGCGCTGAAGAGAGCGATGTCCGCATGGATCTTTTTGACGTTCTCTTCGGTCAGTTCGATGACGGTGTGGGGCTTGCCCATGAAGTCGATGACCTTGCCCGCGCTCTTCGCGCTGGCGAAAAGGTAATAATTCTCCACGGGGAGCTTGCGCTCCGCGAGGACTTCCAGAAACTTGTTGCCGACCATGCCGGTCGCGCCGACGACGGCGAGATTGATTTTTCTCATTTTTGCCTCCGATTCTTTAGCGTTATCCGCTCTATTCGCCTCTAATGCTATCAAAAAAAGCGGCGAATGTCAAAGAATTGACTTATATTTACTTTCATATTTCGTAAAATTAGTGTAAAATAGGGTCAGGAGTGAGTATGAGCAGAGTAGATTTATTGATGAAATTGACCGTAGATAGGGACCGCCGCACGAATACGGGTGAGGTGGAGCAGCATTCCGTTAAGCACGCGATGGGCGTCTTTTCGGACAATATTCGCAAGATGCTCCTAATGAACCTCGTCTATTGCGTGATCTTCGCGCTCCCGTTCCTTTTCTGCGTCTTTATTTGGCCGATGCTCGCGAAGAACTATTATTTCGGCAACGGCAACTTCAATTTTATCGGGCAGGTCGGCATCGGCTATCCCGGCGTCGTCAATACGATGGCGGAAGGCTACAAGGTGCTCTTCGAGCACTATTTCCGACTCTATATCCCCGTATTGTCCGCATCGATCGTGCCGATGGTCTTCGGCCTCTCGGGTATGTTCCATTGTATGCGCGGCTATATGTGGGGGGAGAACGTGCGCCCGATCAAGAGCTTTTTCCGCGGGATCAAGCGCCTGTGGCTCCCGTTCCTCGTGACGGCTCTGGTCTTCGGCGCCTTTATGTGCGGCGTGCTCTACGGCGCCTACTGGCACATCTCGCTGCTCAAGGCGGGTGCGGCGACGGCGGGCTCTTGGGTGCTCTTTATCGCCTTGATCCTTTTGACTTGGTTCGCGGTCGCGGTCTTGGTCTATCTGCTGCCGACCTTCGCATGCTATCGCTTAAAACTCGTTGATTCTGTCAAGAACAGCTGTCTGTTCGTGCTGATCTTGTGGGTGTCGGCGCTCTTTACCGCCGCGTTCTCGATCGGCGTATTCCTGCTCGGGCAACTGGGCACGATCCTCAATTATCTGATCGCGCTCTTCTTCCTCGGGCTCGGGTTCGCGTTCCTTTCGGGCATTTGGACGAGTACGGCGCAAAAGGCGTTCGGTAACTATATCCGCCCGCAGTTTGAAGGTGCCGTACCCGGTGGGGCGAAGACGGCGCCCGCCCGTCGCGGCGTGAATCCCTACAAGGACGCCAAGGCGAAGAAGAAGGCGCAGGAAAACAGCGCGATCGGCGTCGCGACCCGCATGCGCGCGGAAGAGAACGGTGACGGCGCTCCCGCCGCGGCTCCGCAGAAGAAGAAAGCCATTCCCACCAAGAAAGCCAATTACAAGAGGAAGAAATAATGGACGGCATCGCGAAGGCTCTCGTTTTCGACGGTCTGGTCAAGGTCGTCGCTTTCAAAACCACCGATCTCGTCAATGAGGCGATCGGCTTGCACGGTCTGTCTCCTCTCGCCGCGGAAGCGCTCGGCAAGGTGCTATCCGTCGCGGCGTATATGTCCAACGAGCTCAAGGGTGACAAGGAAAAGCTCAGCGTCCAGGTCACGAACAAGGGCAGTCTCGGCTCGATCATCGTGGCGGCGGACGCCGGCGCGAAGGTCAGAGGCTACGTCGAGCATAAGGACGCGACGCTCCCCCCGCTCGGCAACGGCAAGCAGGATCTTTTTAAGGGGATTGGCAGCGAAGGCTTCATCACCGTGATCAAGGATCTCGGGCTCAAGGATCCCTACGTCGGCAGGACGGAGCTTGTTCGCGGCAATCTCGAAGAGGATTTCGCCTGGTATTTCACCCGCAGCGAAGGCGCGCCCACCGCGCTCGCGCTCGAAGTGATGATCGGCGAGGACGGCAAATGCGCGTCCGCAGGCGGCGTTCTGGTGCAGCCGATGCCGGGCTGTCCCGAGCATGTCCTCGTGATCGTAGAGGACATCGTATCGCAATTCGCGCACATCGGCGAGGTCTATAAGGAGAAGTCTCCGTCCGACGTTTTGCAGGATTATTTCGGACATTTCAAGATCGAGTATTTCCCCGTCGTCACGCCGGTCTATCGCTGCAAGTGCAGTCGCGAGCAGATGAGCAACGCCGTGATCTCCCTCGGTAGGGCGGATTCGGTGAACCTTTTGATGGAGCGGGGCGAGATCGAGGTATTGTGCCATTTTTGCGGGAGAAAGTACGTCTTTACCAAGCAGGACGTAATAGACATCTGGAGAAAGTATGATCATAAAGTTTGACCGTACGCCCGAGGAGTTCTATCGCCTTTCCCGAACGGCGTTTGAGGAAGGGGATCTCGAGCGAGCTCTGAAGTACGGTGAAAAGGCTCTTCGCGGGAAGGGATCGACCGAATACAAGGTCTCCCTTGCCGAGATTTTTTTGTCTATGGGACGGAGCGCCGACGCGATGGATCTCGCCCTCGACGCCCTCTGCCGCGGCAGGGGGATGCGGGTGGAGATCTACGACCTATTGATCCGTGCGACGAGCGACCTCGGACACCTATACGAATCGGTCTACTATATCGCGCGCAAGGCTCGGCTTGAAGGAGACGACGAGGCGCTCGACGCGATGGACGAGATGATGGAAGACTTCGTCGCGGGCATCGGCGAACCGCCTCGAGAGGCCGATCTGTTCGTCGTGGGGAGAGAGCATAGGGAAGTCCGCTCTTTCGATCTCGCGCAGGCGGCGTTTCATTTGCATCACGGGCGCTACGACGAGGCGATTGCTCTGCTTCGCGAGGTGGATAAGGACGCCGAACAGTACGCGGAAGCGCGGCGTATGCTGCTCCGCGCATTGATCAAGTCGGGCGACGAGAAGGGCGCCGTTACGGCGGCGGAAGAGGTCGCGAGAGAGGATCCGAAATGCGCCTATGCGCTCTACGTTTTGATCGCGCACGGCGACAAGCGAGAGTATCTGCCCGCGCTCGACGGGGTGGAAGACGAAAGGCAGGATCTGTATTTTGCGATCGCGGCGGCGGACAAGGCGGCGGATCACGACCGTTCCCGCACCCTTTCGGATCGTTTGATCGCGGCGGAACCCTATCTCCCCGAGGCATATTTCGTGCGGGCGGCGGCGCTCCTCAACGGCGGCAAACGCGCCGAGAGCCTCGACACCTTGAAACGTCTGTTTTCTCTCTATTCGGACTATCCCTCTTCGGTGATCTTGAAGGGGTGGGCGCGGCTCAAAAAGTGCTCGATCCTCTTTACCGATACGATGCCGCCCGAGGTGGTCGGTTTGCTGCGCCGCTACGTTCGCAAAAATGCGAAGGATTCCGAGTGTTTCGTGCATTCTATGCTGACGGACGACGCCTTTCGTTCCGCCGTTCGGCGCTTGCTCGAATACGGCGACGGAGAGGTCTCGGACAACGTCGTCCACTTCCTCGGCGTCGAGGACGATCGGCAGGTGGCGACCTATTTTCATAAGATCTTGCTCAATACCCGCGTCGAACCGCTCCTAAAACGGGCGATCCTCGCCGAACTCTTGTCGCACAAGGACAAGGGCAGGATCTGGGTAGCGCCCGCCGGCGTGCCGATCGCCGTTTCGTGCGAAAAGCCGCCGCATTACGACCGCTATCCCGAGAACGTGCGCTATGCCTACCTGAACCTTTACGCCTTTCTCTCTTGTCTGAACGATTCTGCGGCGTCGGATCGGCTCGCGGCTTACGCGGAGATCCTCTACCCCTACGTCGGCGTGGGGCGCGTGCGCTCCGAGACCCTCGCGGCGGCGATGATCTGCCGCTTGTTCCGAGAGGGCGAACTGCGTCCTTTCCTCGAGCGAATGGATCCCGAGACGGCGTGCGAGACTCTGATGCAGGACGTTTTCGGCGTGAAAAAGATCCGCTTTGCCGAGGTCAGGAAGTGGATGACCGTTTTGAGTGATTAGCTGTTTTTTTGGATCAACTGAACAATTTGACGAGAAGATAGACGACAGCGTAGAGTGGTGTGAAGACAAGCGCGCCGCGAGGAAACGGGCAGGCGCGTAAAGTTTATATCACCCTCGGCGAGGACGGAGAATGCGGTAGAGACGAGCGCTCTCCGACGCGTAAAAAACGACCCAAGTTATATCTGGTGACAAACCCCAACGGCGAGAGCGGTGGGAGGCAAGCGCTCTCCGAGGAAGCGGGTAGGCGCGTACTTCTTGTACGTAACTGCCCGATGCCGAGGTAGTTAGCGCAGCATACGCGCCGCTATGCGTCGCCGTTAAGATCCTGCTTTGAAGTTATAGATAGGATAAAGCCGCCGCTCTACCGAACAGGTGGGACGGATATTCTTCAAGATATCGCGCATATCCTTATAAGCCATCGGCGATTCATCGAGAGTAGAGGGGTTCACGGTGGTCGAATAGATCCCTTCCATCGCCTTGCGGTAGGCGTCCATCGAGAGGGTGCCGCGCGCCTTAGAGCGGGACAAGAGGCGTCCTGCGCCGTGCGGTGCGGAGCAGTTCCAGTCCTCGTTTCCTTTGCCGATGCAGATCAAGCTGCCGTCCCGCATATTGATCGGGATCAACACGCGCTCGCCCTTCCGTGCCGAGATCGCTCCCTTGCGGAGCACGCGGTTTTCGACGTCGATGTAGTTATGGATCGTGTGGAAGGACTCGATCGCCTTTAGCCCGACGGCGTCTAAGAGGTGCTTGGCGATGATTTCGCGATTGCGCCGCGCGAACGCGATGCAGACGTCCACGTCGGCGAGGTAGTCCTCGAGCGCTTGTCCGTAAAGAAGTGCGCTCTCGCGCTTTACCGCGTTGCGACGTGTCTCGAATTCGCGATCGAGGCGTTTTATGGTGGATTGGATCTGTTGTTCCTTACCCTCTTGCTTTAGGGTGCGGATGGTCTCCGCGCGCTCCGCGAGGTAACCCGCCTTGTCCGCGGCGAGGTCGACGGCGACGTCGGTATAGAGTTCCGCCACCTGCGCGCCGAGATAGCGGCTGCCCGAATGAATAACCAGATAGACGTTGTCTTCGTCGTCTCGGTCAAGCTCGATGAAGTGGTTGCCGCCACCGAGCGTGCCGAGGGTGCAAGCGGTATGCAGTTCCTTTTTTATGCGGTCGTAGCAGACCAGACGAGTGAAGTCGAATGCCTCGTAGGGGCGGGTCCAGACGTTCAGACCGCTCGGGAGCCCGTGCGCCGCGCGATCGAAGTCCGCGAGATCGATGTCGACTGCGCCGAGCAACACCGTGTACATACCGCACCCGATGTCCACGCCCACCATCGAGGGAGCGACCTTATCCGTGACCGTCATCGTCGTGCCGATCGTGCAACCTTTGCCCGCGTGCACGTCGGGCATGATGCGGATCTTGGATCCCGCGAAGTCGCGAGAATTGGTCATTGCTTGTATCTGTTCGCGCGCGAGGGCGTCCATCGTATCCGTGAAACACTCCGCTACGTTGTGTTTTCCTTTGATCGTGATCATATCGTTGCCTCCTTCCCGTTTGGGCGTAGGTTTTTGTCCTTGACAGGAACTCATTATAACACATTACGGGCGACTTTTTTCAACTTTTTTCGCTTTTTCTGCGGCATAGCGGGTGCGCGCGTCCGCATAGAGATAGTATGAAATGCTTTCGAGGGGTAAGGGCGGCGGCGCTCTTCGTCGGGTCGGTCGTGGGTGCGGGGTTCGCGACGGGGCAGGAGATCAGCCTCTTTTTCGGCGGGGACGGGGTGTGGAGCCTCGTGGTCGCCTCTCTGTTTATGGCGGTATGCGCCTTCGCGTTCCTTGATATGGGTGCAAGGCGGGTCGCGATGAAGGAGGGGCTTCGTCTTGCCACGGATAGCGCGGTCGCGCTCTCCTCTTTTGCGGTATATGCCGCGATGATCGCCGCGGCGGAAGAAGTGCTTTTCAGGTTGACGGGAATGGCGTGGTTGTCAGTCCCGCTCGCACTTGCGGTCTCCTTCGTGGCGGGCAAGAGCGTCTCGTGGGTGTCGGCGCTGAACTTCGTCGCCGTGCCGCTGATGGCGGCGGTGATCGTTTGGGTCGGCGCGCGGTGTTCGGCACCCATCGGCGGGGCGATCCATCCCCTTCGAGCGCTGGCTTACGGAGGAATGAACCTGCTTTTCTCGGGCGCGCTGATGATTGGGGAGGGGGAGCGACTCTCTCTCGGCGAGCGGATCACGGCAGCTGTGACGGCGGGGGTGGTGATCTTTGTGATGCTGCTCTTTATGCGTCGTGCCGTCGCCTCGGCGGGCGGGGGCGAGATGCCCTTTCTCGAGGCGGCGTCAAGGGACGGCTTAGGGACTTTTGCCTCCCTCGCGCTCCTGCTTGCCATCGTGACGACCATGGCGGGTTGCGCCTTTCTGTTGATCTCTCGCCTGACCGCCCTCACGCGCGACCGCACCCTTTCCGCCTCGCTGACCACCCTTGCGGGCTTTCTGACCTCCCTCGTCGGCTTCGCGCCCCTCGTCGCTTATGCCTATCCCGTCGTCTCCCTCCTCGGCGTCGCCGCCACCCTCGCCGCGGTTGGGGTCGTTACGGCAAGAATCGTAAAAAACAAAAATTGAATAGGGTAAATCCATTTTTCATTTATTGTTCTCCAAAATATATTTATAGTGTTTGGATCTACTTTGTAATATATATAAGTACTTGACCAAAATGCTTGATTATGTTATGATGTCATATATAAAAAACACATAATATAACTGGAGAAGAATATGAAGCTTAGTTTCAAACAGAAGATTCAAAGAGCTATCATCGAGCATCATTTAATAAAGTCTGTTTTCAGATATTTTTTTGTGACTATTCCAAGGAAAGTATGTGATAAAGTGAGGGAATGGCATTCTGCAAGCAGGTTTTTCATAATTAAGCCGATGATCAAACATATTCAAAAAGTCAATCCTGTTGATAACAAAACCATCTTATTTGTCACGTTCCGCAACACGTACGATTGCAATCCGCGTGCAATTTGTCAAGAGATATTGGATCAAAACCTTCCTTATGAACTTGTACAAGTTGTAAGAAAGATCCCCGAAAATGGCACCGGTGTATGGCCGCTCGGCGCAAAAATGGTGAAAAGGGATTCATACGACTTCTACGTTGAATGCTCAAAAGCAAAGATCATAATCGATAACAGCATCAACTTAGCGTCTATGTATTATAAAAAGAAACCCGACCAAGTGCTTATTGAAACGTGGCATGGAGCAATCGGCATGAAACGGTTTGACACAACATCCAACAAAAAGTGGGTGAAAAAAGCACTTCGTGAAGCAAAGGAGACTGACTATTGCATCTCGAATAGCAAATTTGAAACGGACCTTTATAAAAACACGCTGTGGCCGAATGCCGAAATACTTGAATATGGTCACCCCAGGAATGATATGTTATTTGAAACAGATCCCGAAAAAATAAGTGCGCTAAAACAGCAGATTTGCAAAAAATACAAAATTCCAAAGGATAGAAACTTGTGTCTTTATGCGCCAACGTTTAGGGATGATAATGATCCTTCGCCTTATAATATTCCTTATTCACGACTGATTAAGGCGCTGGAAGCTCGGTTTGGTGGCCAGTGGGCTATCCTTACAAGATTTCATCAACGAGTAAAGAAACAATTCAAAGGGATTCAGTTCCCCAAATACGTTTATAACGTCAGCGAGTTTCATGATATCCAAGACCTTATGCTGGTTTCTCTTGTGGGAATTACGGATTATTCAAGCTGGATATGTGAATATTTGCTCACAGGGCACCCCGGGTTCTTGTTTGCAACAGACGCAGAAGAGTATCTCAACAATGACAGAGGCCTCGTCTATCCGCTTGACAGCACGCCGTTCCCTCTTGCCAAAAACACAAAGCAGCTCATCGACAACATTATGGCGTTTGATGAAGATAAGTTTGAAACAGACAGAGTTAACTTTCTTAAAAAATATGGCTGTGTTGACGATGGAAACGCTTCAAAGCGCACGGTTGAAAAGATAAAAGAAATCTTAAGTAGCACAAACAAAAACTAATTATGGAACCCAAAATTATCGGAAACTTAAAACTCATAGATTCAAAAATCAAACAGGGTAAAAACTGCACCGGTAACGTTCTCTTTTGTGACAATACGTATGGTGATGTTGTATTGGAGAAATCGGTTTTGTCTTTTAATG
>JAFZZX010000188.1 GCA_017615515.1 Clostridia bacterium | reverse complement strand
CTTTGGAGCAGCCTTGCCTATTACAGGGCGCGGATCGAGTCGACGGGCGACTTGCGCGCGGCGAAGTAGACGGGCAGGAAGGTCGCGATCACGGACACGAAGACCGAGATGCCGAAGATCAGCGCGATATTGATCGGACCGAAGTTCAGGAGGCTGATATTGATCTTCTCCGAAATCGTGCGATTCAGGAAGAAGCACAATACGTAAGATCCGACCGACGCGAGGATGAAACAGATGAGGGCGATGATAAACGCCTCGGCGTAGAAGATCTTGAAGACGTCCGATCCCCTGGCGCCGACCGCGCGCAGGATACCGATGTCCTTGCGCTTGGACGCGATCGAGACCGAGATGAAATTGAGCAGGAAGAACGCCGCCAGCACGCCGACGCCGAGACCGACGTACAGGAAGATCTCCCCAAGGTCGGTGATCATATCGAGGAAGTCTGCCAACTCTTGATAAATCGAACTGAAGATCGTGACTGCCGTGCCCTCTTCACCGGAAAGGATGTGACCGATCTGCTCTTGCGAATTGTCGGTTCGTGTAATGAGATAATTGTATTTCGCATCATCAGGAACGGTATAATCGCTCTCTGCAACTTGGATCTGGCGCTCCCCTTTATAGGGCTCGTAGACGGCATTCGCGTTCATAAATGCGGAAGAAAGGAAATACTCCGAAGAATTGCCTCCTTCAAAATAGCCGAGAAGCGCAAGAGAGCCGCCGTCGTTCTTGCCTTTATAATAGAAGACGAAACTAGACGGATCGACCTTCTCGATCTCGATGTCAAACAAAGTATCCGAAAGCGCAAACGGTTTTGCGCTATCAAAAGCGCCGAGCCCCTTCCCTGTCAAATAGGTATTGATTTTGCTCTTCGCTTCGGCGATTTTTTCCGCCGAAAGCGTGCCGCTTCTTAGTCCGTCGATCACAGACCAAGTATCCTCAAAAATATCGTAGAAGCTGAAATCGTTACTCAAGGTTTCCAAGAGGTATCCGTAACGTTGGTTATCGGGAAGCCCGTCAACCACACTTTGCAAAGAGGCCCACATCTCGGCAGTCGGAGCGGCTGCGTCTTCTTTCGAATAAGAAACGTATTCCTCGATCGCTTGATAAGCCTTATAGAATTCTCCCGTTTTGTAAGTCTCATCACCCGACGTAACGAGATTCTGAGCCGCACGCAATAGGTACTTGCGGTACACGAATGTCGGATACCACTTCTTGGCAAGGGCTAACTTTCCCTCATACTCCGCATCGGTCCCGGACTTTTCGTTAAGGTTAAGCGCATTATATTCCTCGTCTCTTTCCGGAATGAAGCGATCACCCATCCAATTGCAATAGTAATAGTTGTTGATAACTTCTCTACGCGGCTGTTTTGCCTGGTCTTCCTTGTTTTGAATGAAAGCATCATACCTCTGTTTCGAGAGATATATGCTATTGGAAGACGCGCTGTACGTGACGGGCTGTCCGCTGTTGTCGTAGAATTTCAATATATCGTTGCCGTATATTTTGAGCGTATCGTCGGTGTACACTTGCATATTGTTCTCGCCGATATCCCAATCGACCACATAATCGGAAATATAAATCGATTTATATTGTTCGCTTTGCACGTATGTGGCATATCCGGAATTGTGCTGAATATTATCTTTATACCCTTCGTAAAACTCCGACGTGACAAAGACGATCAAATTATAACTATTATGCAAATAGTCCGCAAAGGAGGCTTTCAGGATCTCCTTTTCTTTATCGTTGATACGCGCGCCGGAGACGTCGTTTCCGCCCTTTAGTGCGGTATATTTCTCGGGAATGGCGCCCACGTTATAGATGCCGCTGATCGTGAAAATGTCTCCTTTTAATGCGTTGAAGGAGATCTTGATTTTCTTACCGAGCAAGGTATCGTAGTCCATCAGCGTGCCGTTTTCCTGCAAGAGGAACGGCTCTGCAAGATGGGCGGGAAGTGCCACTTCCGTTGCGGAAGTCGGGTATTTTCCCGCGAGCAGCTTCATGTTGTTACGTTCCAAATATGCAGCGCCACAATCAGAGAAGCCGATGGTACGCATCGTTTCGCTGTAATAGAAGTCCTGCGCCGTAACGGGAATCGTAGGCGTAACAAAGCCATCTTCCAAACGAACGGTCAACTCCGCGGTTTCGTAGTTTTGATAGTTATTGTCCGTGAAGTTATAGACGCCTGCATAGTCAAGTCCGTTTTTGCTCCTCGTCGCCACTTCGGAAGCGCCAAAACGCGTCGTGATCTCATTGTCCCAATCGTAATCGAATTCCCGGTTCCCATTATTATCCACGCGATAGGTTTTCACCGTCATCGTGTAGCTCTTGCCGATCGTCGCTGCGGGATAATCCGCTTCACGCATCGCCACGGAAACCGAATAATTGGGATCATAAAGCATAAAGGTGGACACCACGCCGAAGAGGACGAACGCCGCGACCGCGAGAATGATCGTGAAGATCAAGCGGATCGGCTTGCTCTTCAGGCCGCTCGCGCCCATCTTGATCGCGTGTCCCATCGGCAACTTGGACTTGATGAACTTGGTCTTGCTGCCGTCGTATTCCTTGGCTTTTGGGGGGACGGTGTCCTTGAAGGATTCCTTGTCGCCGTTTTCGTTGATCTTACAGGCGCGCTTGACGCCGGGGAGATCCCGTTCGTCCGCCGTGATGATCGCCTCGCCGCCCTTCTTGCGGAGCAAGGTCGCGATCTTTTTGATGTCATCGTCGGTCAGCTCTTCGCCCTTGCGGATCGCGATGGTATCTTCCGAGATCATCGCGACGTTCGGGAGCTCCTCTTTCCCCGCCTCTTCGCCCGTGATGTCCTTGGGCGCGTTATAGACCTTGGTGACGTCCGAGATGATCTTGCCGTCCTTGAGCTCGATGATACGATCGCCGTACTGCTCTGCAAATTCGCGGTCGTGCGAGACCACGATCACGAGCTTCTGTTCCGAGAGCTTCTTCAAGGTGTCGAGCACCTGCTTGCCCGTCGCGGAGTCCAAGGCTCCCGTCGGCTCGTCTGCCATGATGATCTCGGGCTCCTTGATGAGAGCGCGCGCGATCGCCACGCGTTGTTTTTGACCGCCCGACAAGGTATTCGGCTTGCGCTTCGCGTAGCCCGCGAGGTCGACCTGCTCGAGGAGCGCGGCGACCGCCGCCCTATCGTTCGGCTTGCTTTGGAGTTGCAGCGCAAGCGCGATATTTTGCTCGATCGTGAACTCGTTTAGAATGTTATACTCTTGGAAAACGAATCCGATAAAGGTATTGCGGTAACTGTCGAAATCCGATCCGGAGAAGTCCTTGCTGCTCTTGCCCTTGACGATGACTTCGCCGCCGTCGGGCTTATCCAGTCCGCCTGCGACGTTGAGGAGCGTGGATTTACCCGAACCGCTCCTACCGAGCAGAAAGACCATTCCTTTCTCGGGGAAGACCACCGACACGTCGTCAAGCGCCCTGACTGTCACACCGCCTTTGGTGGAATAGACCTTGGTTAGATTCTTTACTTCTAGCATAAAACACCTCCTATGCCGTTAATGTTATTATAAGTCACGCGAAGGAATATATCAATCAAATAACGAAAAAAGCCCCTTGAAGCCCCTTGACGAAAAAAGAGACGCGACGTCTCTTTCCTCAAAAGATTATTTCTTTTTACTATCTTTCGCCGCCTTTTCGAGGCGCTTTTTGGAAGCGAGATATTCCTCGACAGCCTTCCTTTTGATCTCGTCTTCCTTTTCTTTTTTCTCTTTGGCTGCCTGCTCTTGTATTTCTTCGGCGGTTTTTTCTTCGGGAAGTTTACCGTTGTCGTCCATTCGACAGGCGCGGCGGAAATTGACGACCTGCACGCCGAGCAGGATCATCAGCGGGATAAAGACGAGGAGCAAGAATCCGTACTTGCTCGTAAAGGCGCGGTAAATGAAGGTCAATACGCGCGAGATCCTTACGTATCTGCCGATCAGGTTCTCGTAGGGCGTCGGTGCGTCGTCCTTAAAGTTGGTCAGTCCGTTGTCGCCACGCGTCGTAAAATACCCGTTCTCGACCCCTTCGCTGACGATGCGGTGGGTGACGACCGCCCCTTTATAGTCCGACTGTTTTTCGGACACGAACGTCACGATATCTCCCTTTTTCAGCTCGGAAGGATCGTTGATCTGCTCGACGATGATCACGTCGTGGGTCATGATGGTCGGCTCCATGGAGTTCGACACCACGAAAAAGGTCGCATAGCCGAAAATGAAAGGTTTTTTCGATAATTTCGTCTGAACGACCACCAAAACGGCGGCGACCAAAACGAGAACGATAAGGGCGGTCAGCACGGTGCCAACGACCTTCTTCCACCTGGGTTTCTGCTTTTTCGGAGCCTGCTCTGCCGCGGGAACGGTGCTCTTCTCTTCTTTCTCTGCCATATCCTCTCGATAAATCAAGAGGCGGTCATCGCCGCCCCTGCCGATTATTTCTTTTTCTTGTCCTTTTTCTTGTCTTTGCCGTCCCCGAGCACCTCATGGATATTCTCGGGAGTAACGGAGATCGGCGTGTAAGAACGCGGTACGAAGGTGCGCGGGCGTGCGCCGCTCGTCGTTCCGCCGGACGCCGTGATCGTCGCGATAGGCGGCTTTTCCGCTCCTTCCGTCGGCGGCGTTACGGGCGGCTTGGGTGCGAGGATCTCCTCTGCGGTCGGCGTCAAGGGATTGGGTTGCGCGCCTCTCTTGGGACGCGGCGCGGTCGGCGCGAAGCTGGCTGCCGCGGCGGCCTTGTTCTCCTCTTCGAGACGCTTCATGCGCTCCTTGCGCTCCTGTTTTTCCTGCTCCTTGCGGCGCTTCTCTTCCGCCTTCTTCGCCTTGGCTTCCTCTTTCATTCTCTGCTTGAAAGCCCTGCGTTCCTCTCTGGAAGTAGCCACGTTCTCGCGATCTTCCGGTTTGGTAAGATCCACGGCAACGGCGGGTTGCTTCGGCTTTTCCTTCTCGTCCACGGCGAGTTGATCGATAAAGCTCCAATCGTCTTCGCCGCCTGCAAGTGCGGATTCGTCGCCGATCTCGGGCTCGGGAGCGGGCTCCTCTGCGGGCGCCTCCTCTTCCGCCACGGGCTCGGGCTCCGCCTCGGGAACCAACTCGAAGACGACCTCTTCCGCGTCTTGTCCGAGCTCGGTATAACCGTAATCGCCGACTTCGGGCGTGGGCGCGACCGCGTTTTCTTTCTCCGCTGCCAATTCTTCCTCGGTGAGCTTATCGTTGAGGATCGAATTGATCTGCTCCTTGCCGTAGGTCAGGACGTTGACGTCCTCCGCCTGCATCGCTTCTGCTTTCTCCTGTTCGCTGGCGGTGACGTTGTCGAAGTTGATCATTTGCGCGAGCTCTTCCATATCGATGATCGCCTGCCGTTGCTGCGCCTCCATATCGGCGTAGTGGGTGGTGATGAGCTGCTGCATGGTCTGCTCTTGCGCGCGGCGCATCTCTTCGATGCGACGGATCTCCTTTTTACGAAGGAGTAACAAGGCTTCGCCCTCGATCGGAGCGATATAGCTCATTGCCTTCTCTCTCTCGAGCTGTTCGGCGAGGAGCTGTTTCTCGGTCTCCATCCTTTCCTCTTCGGAACGTTGGATCGCGGCGAGACGCTCCTGCTCCGCGGCGAGACGCTTCTGCATCTCCGCCTCCGCCTGGCACAGTCTCAAGCGCATCAAGCGCTCTTCGGCGCGTACGATACGGTCGTGCGCCTCTCTCTTCTCGCGGCGAATGCGTTCTCTCTCCGCTTTCTCCGCCTCTTTGAGGGCTTTCTCCGCCTCTTTTTGAGCGCGAATGCGTTCTTTTTCCTCTTGGATCCTGCGCTTTTCCGCCTCTTTGGCGTCCTTTTCCGCCTGTCTGAGCGCCTCAAGTTTCAGCTGCTCTTCTTCCTTGAGTTGCTGTTTCAGTAGGGCCTTTTGACGGGCGCTGTCCTCTTTCGCGACGTTGATCTTGTGCTGGCGAATGACGCGGTCGAGCGCGGCGTTCATCTTCTTGAGATCTTCCATCGGGACTTCGCGTTCTCCGGGGACCGTCGTATACAGCCTGCGGATCTCGTGGAGATCCATATGGAGCTGCGGGAAGTCGTCCGGCACGAAGTCGTCGATATTCTTGGTCAGATACTCATTCTCGAGATTCTTCTGCTTTTCGAGCTCTTTCTCCTCGATGATACCGCCTTCCGCGCGAGCCGCCATCGACTCGATCACAAGGGTATTGAGGTAGATAAGGTCGCGATACTTCTCCGCCACGGCGGGCGCGAGATCGCGGGTCTCGGTCACGGTCTCGACTTCGAAACCGACTTTATTATACGATTCGATGAACTGCCAAAGGACCAGCGCCTTTTTGAAGTTTGGGTCCTTCAAGATGACATTCGTACGGGTGATAGGCGGGCGCACCAGCGCGCAACTCACCATTTCCTTGGCGAAGGGGCTCATCAAGAAGCTGCCGACGATGCTGTTGATACGCTCGACGCGCTCGATCAAGGTGTGATCCTCGGTCGTGCCGACGACGCTCTCGACCGGCATATTCGCGGTCGTGGACATCGTGTAGGTGATATTGCTGTCCTTGTCGAGACCGAAATCACTCGTGACGTTCACGACGATCTGGTCGCTGTTCGCATTCGCCTGCTTGATCAGGTTGTACCTTCTGCCGATGAAGTCCTTGGTCTTCAGAAGAAGGGTGTAGATGAAACGGTTTTCGTAGATCTCGTAGCTCTCTTCTTTGGACGTATTGAGGATCTTGGACGGGATGACCATGCCGTCCTTGGTAACGGACGAAATGAAGTTCGTATGCTGGGCAAGGTGCTTGACCGATTCGACGGAAATGGAACGCGCAAGAGAGATATCCACGATATCTTCTTCGACCACGATGAACTTACGCGGGTTACGAACGATGGTATCCAATGCGACGATACAATCCTCAAGCGTGTCGATCCAACTCTCGTCGAAGATCTGCTTTTGGAAGCGTTGCGATACCTGAAAACTGTTCTTACCCTGCGAGATCTGGTCGGAGAAATCGGAATAAAAGTCCTCCTGCTTGAGGAGCGTACTCAAATAATATAAATATTCGTCGTACTTTTTCTTGTCTGCCATTTCCCTTACGATCCTTCTTACGATTAGAAGAGTTTTTTCAGCCTCTCGAGGTATTCTTTACACTCGGTCATATTCTCCTCGCCGAAGTGATCGGAGAGGTATTGGATATAGTCGTCGACCTCGTCGCGGATGTAGGCGAGGTTCAAGGATTCGAACTTACGAAGGATCTTGTTACAGAGCACGTAGTCCAAACCGTCGATCTCGGTGCCGCCGCACGCGACGTACACGGGGACGAACTCACGGAGCTGCTTCACGATACGGTTACCAAACGCGAGGCGGAAATGCTCGATCACGTAGTCGTCCATATCTTCGAACTTCTTGAGGTTCTCGTCGCTGACCTTGTGTTCTTCCTGCGCCTTCTTGAAGAGGCTTTCGAGATGCTTGTAGGACAGCGGCATCATATCGGTCAATGGCGCGTCGAAAGGCTTCGCCTTGCTGTTGATGTTGATCGGCATACCACGGTCGTAAACCTTATCGGAGATCGCGAACGTCGAGTCGTCGTTGTTCGCCGTGCCGACGAACCACATGTTTTCGGGTAGACGGAAACGACCTTTTTCCACGTGCTTCGGGTCGGAAGGCCATCCGCTCGGGACGAGGTCGACGATCCATTGGTCACGGCTCGGCATTTCGAGAATGGAGAGCATTTCCGCGAAGTAGTACTCGACACGCGCGATGTTCATTTCGTCGAGGACGGTCAAGTACAGGTCTTCGTTGTAGGTCGCGTCGTACATCGCCTTCAAGACCTCGGTCTCGTTGAATCTCTTGGTAAATTCGTTGAAGTACCCGAAGATTTCGGTTCTGTCACGCCAGGACGGCTGCACCGAAGCGATGGTCGTCGGGTTGTCGATGAAGTGACCGATACATTCGGGAAGTGACGTTTTACCTGTACCGGAAATACCCTGCAGGATAATGAGGCGCGTCGTGGCTAAACTGGCGAAGAACAGTCGTATGATCTTGGGTTCGTAATACAGCTTACGCCAAGGTCTCTGCGGGTTGTTCGCCGCGTAATTACGGAAGGTGTCGCAGATCTCTTCGAGCGAGACTTCCTTATTGAATTCGGTGTGGCGTTGGGAGCCTTCCTGCGCGTAGGTGACGTCAACTTCGGTCAACTTGTAGAAACGGCTCTCGCCTTCTTTCTTCTCGCTCGAGGTATCCTCGCCTTCGTTGCCTTCGAGGACGTCGTAGCCCTGATAGCCGATCTTGAGACCGAGGATGCGGTCCTTTTCACGCGTGAGTTTGACGATTTGATTTTTCAGGTTTGCGATCTCGTCCACGAGGTCCTGATTCAGGACGCGGCTGCCGAAGAGTCTCTTGAAGAAACGAACCAAGAAATAAATGCCGACGATCAAAACGGCAAGCAGAGCAAGCATCACGAGGAT
>JAFZZX010000187.1 GCA_017615515.1 Clostridia bacterium | reverse complement strand
GAGGGTCTTGTTGCCGCTCGCCATCGAGCGTTCGCCCTGCAAGACGTGGATCTCGACGGACGGTTGATTATCCGCGGCGGTCGAGAAGATCTGCGACTTGCTGGTCGGGATCGTGGTATTGCGGTCAATGAGCTTGGTAAAGACGCCGCCCATCGTCTCGATACCGAGAGAAAGCGGGGTAACGTCGAGCAGGAGCACGTCCTTGACTTCGCCGCCCAGGACGCCCGCCTGGATCGCAGCGCCGATCGCAACGCACTCGTCGGGGTTGATGCCCTTATAGGGCTCCTTGCCGGTCAGGTTGCGAACCGCGTCGATAACGGCGGGGATACGCGTGCTGCCACCGACCAAGATGACCTTGGAGATCTCGCTGAACGTGATGCCCGCGTCGCTCATAGCTTGTTTGGTCGGACGGATCGTGCGTTCCACGAGGTCGGCGGTCAAGCTGTCGAACTTCACCTTGGTGATGTCCATATCGAGGTGCTTCGGGCCGTCCGCACCCGCCGTGATGAACGGAAGGTTCACGTTGGTCTTAGTCATGCCGGAGAGTTCGATCTTCGCCTTCTCTGCGGCTTCCTTGATACGTTGCATCGCGACCTTGTCGGTCGAGAGGTCGACGCCCTCTTTCGCCTTGAACTCGCTGACGATATAGTCCATGAGCTTCTTGTCGAAGTCGTCGCCGCCGAGGCGGGTATCGCCGTTGGTGGAGAGCACCTCGAACACGCCGTCGCCGATCTCGAGGATCGAGACGTCGAAGGTACCGCCGCCAAGGTCGTAGATCAAGACCTTTTGATTCTTATTTTCAGACTTGTCGAGACCGTACGCAAGCGCCGCAGCGGTCGGTTCGTTGATGATACGGAGCACCTCGAGACCCGCGATCTTACCCGCGTCCTTGGTCGCCTGACGCTGGCTGTCGGAGAAGTATGCCGGTACGGTGATGACCGCTTGCGTGACCTTACCGCCGAGGTATGCTTCCGCATCCTTCTTGAGCTTGGTCAGGATCATAGCGCTGATCTCCTGCGGAGAATAGCTGCTGTCGTCGATCTTTACGCTGTAGTCGGTGCCCATCTCCCTCTTGATACTCGAAACGGTGCGATGCGGATTGGTAACAGCCTGGCGCTTAGCCGCCTGACCGACGATCCTCTCGCCGTCTTTGCTGAACGCAACGACGGACGGCGTGGTCCTGCTGCCTTCCGCGTTGGCGATAACGGTCGCCTCACCGCCTTCCATGACGGCGACGCACGAATTGGTGGTTCCTAAATCGATTCCGATGATCTTTCCCATAGTTTTTTTATCTCCTTTTTATAGATTTGAGGCATTGCCTCGGTGTTGGTATATTTAAGGATAACCTTTATCCTTGTTTACTCACTCTTTTCCACGCCGACCTTGACCATCGCATAGCGAATGACCTTGTTGCCGATCTTATAACCGCGTTGGTAGACCTCGAGGATCTTGCCTACGTCCGCCTCGTCGACTTCGGCGCGCTGGACGGCGTTGTGTAGGTTGTGGTCGAATACCTCGCCTTCTGATGCGATCTCGGTAACGCCGAGTTGTCCGAGCGAGGTCTCGATCTGCTTCTTGATCAGGTTCAGCCCTTCTTTGGACTTCTCGTCCGTCACGCTTCCGAGCGCTCTGTCGATCGAGTCGATCACGGGCAGGATCGCGGTGACTGCGTCAGCCGTTCCTTCCTTCCTCGCGGCGAGGGTAGCCTCTTGGTTGCGGCGGCGATAATTATCGTAGTCCGCACGAAGGCGAAGGTAATCGTCCTTTTCCTTCTTCAGCTCTTCACGCAGAAGATCCGCTTCGGGATTCGCCTTGGGGGCTTCCTCTTCGATCTTCGCGTCGGTGTCGAAGGAGACGACCTCTTCTTCGGTCTTGGGTTGTTTCTTTTTATTTTCGTTTGCGGATTTCGCCATTTTTCTTCTCCTTATCGTCGGGATCATCCTCTCCGTTGAATACCTTTTGGATATAATGGAGCACGCTCACGACCTTATCATAGTCCATTCTTTCAGGTCCGATCACACCCGCTTTGCCGATCTCGGCGCCGCCGATCGAATACCTAGCCGTCACCATCGAGCAGTTCCCGTTCAGTCCGTCGGGCTTGCCGATCCTGACCGAGAGTTCGATCCCCTCGTCCGCCGTCATCAACTCGCCGAGCTTTTCCTTTTCGTCCAAAAGGGTGATGAACTCGCGCGCCGAAGAGATCTCGGCGAATTCGGGATGGTGGAACATCTTGCTCGTGCCCTCGACGAACACTTTGTCGTGTCTGACAGACGCGTATTCCTCGAGAAGATTGATGATCTTGTCGAAAATGTCGTGATAGGGAGACATCTCGCCGTCGATATCGGTATTTTGCGACTTGATCTCGCTGAGCGTCTTGCCGCCGAACAGATCGTTGATCACGTCGTTCGCCGCAGAGACGTAGCCGCTGCCCATATTCACGGGGATCTCGATGATATTGTCCTTGATCACGCCGCTGTCGGTAATGATGACCACGAGCGCCCTGCCTGCGTCCACCTCGACGAGCTTGACCTCGCGAATGCGAATATCGTCGGTATTCTTGATGACGATCACGCTAGTATAGTTGGTCGCGTCGCTGATCACGCGAGCGGTATTGCGGACGACGTCCTCGATCTCGACGATCTTCTTGCCGAGATAATCGCGAAGCCCCGCAACGCGGATCTCCTTCTTCTCCCCTGCGAGGACGTTCTCGACGTAGAGTTTGTAGGCAGGCTCCGTCGGAATGCGTCCCGCCGAAACGTGAGGCTGTACGAGATAGCCGAGCTCTTCGAGGGCGGCAAGTTCGCTGCGAATGGTAGCCGAGCTGATCTCTTCTCCGTATAGAGATTTGATCTCGCCGCTCGAGACGGGTTCGGCGGTCTTGATATAGCGCTCGACAAGCAAACCGAGGATCTTTCTCTTTCT
>JAFZZX010000016.1 GCA_017615515.1 Clostridia bacterium | reverse complement strand
CCGCAACGAAGCGTCGGGTGAGATGCACGGATTGATCCGCGTGCGCCAATTCACCTTGTCCGACGGACACATCGTCTGTACGCCGGAGCAGATCGAAGGAGAGTTCAAGCGTTGCTTGGATCTGTCGTATTACTTCCTCGATTGCTTGGGGCTCCGCAACGACGTGACCTTCCGTTTCAGCAAGTGGGATCCGAAAAACACCGATAAGTACATCGACAACCCCGCCGAATGGGAGAGGACGGAGCGCTTGATGAAAGACATCTTGGATCACCTCGGTCTCGACTATGTCGAGGCGGTGGGCGAGGCGGCATTCTACGGGCCGAAACTCGACGTGCAGGCGAAGAACGTCTACGGCAAAGAAGATACGATCATCACGATTCAAATCGATTTTGCGGCGGGCGAACGCTTCGAAATGAACTACGTGGACGAGAACGGTGTGAAGCAAACCCCCTATATCATTCACCGCAGCAGTATCGGCTGCTACGAGCGTACCCTTGCGATGCTGATCGAGAAGTACGCGGGCGCTTTCCCCGCCTGGATCGCTCCCGTACAAGTCAAGGTCATCAGCCTGACCGACAGAACGGCGGAAGACGTCGTCGCCTTGACCGAGAAACTCGCACAGATGGGATTCCGCGTCGAATCCGACACCCGCAGCGAGAAGGTCGGCTACAAGATCCGCGAAGCGCAGCTCCAGAAGGTGCCGTATATGCTGATCCTCGGCGACAAGGAGAAGGAGAACGGCACGATCAGCGTGCGCCATCGCAGCGAGGGAGATCTCGGCGCGATGACGGTGGACGCGTTCGTCGAGCGCCTGAGCCGCGACGTTCGCGAGAAAGTTTTGAAATAATCGCCAAATCGCTTGACAGAGCGACAGGGCGGTGATACTATTATGGACGAAGTAGAACTGTTCTCACCCGAGCAGCAGGTTGCGTAGGGTTTCTTGAATATCCTTTTATCAGGTTATTTTTGGGCAGTTCTTACTGCCCAATTTTATTAGGAGGACGACGTTTATCAAAGAGTACCAGATCAACGGACAGATCCGTGACAATCAAGTCACGCTCATCGACGAAGAGGGCAATAATCTCGGCGCGATGAGCGCTTACGACGCGCAAATGATCGCCAACGAGCGCGGGCTCGATCTTGTTAAGATCGCTCCCCAAGCGGTACCCCCGACCTGCAAGCTGATGGACTACGATAAGTTCCGTTTCGACAGCATCAAGCGGGAGAAAGAGGCGAAGAAGAACCAAAAGATCGTCAAGATCAAAGAAGTCCAGCTCAGCATCCTGATCGACGTCGGCGATATCAACGTCAAGGCGAAACGCGCCAGCCAGTTCATCGAGGACGGTGACAAAGTGCGCGTCGTCATCAGAATGCGCGGCAGGCAGAATAAGCGCCCGGAACTCGGCATGAAGGTAATGGAGCAATTCTGCGGTCTGATCACAGCAGAGTACATAATGGAGCAAGCGCCTACGATCGAAGGAAACACGATAAAATTGCAACTTGCAAATGAAAAAAAATAAAACGGAGGTAGGCAAAATGCCAAAACAAAAGTCGCACAGCGGTGCAGGAAAGAGATTCAGAGTAACGAAAAACGGACTCATCAAGAGAAGCAAGCAAGGAAAAAACCATATCCTTACCAAGAAAGAGACCAAGAGAAAGCGCGGTCTGAGGGCGGGCGGCTATGTTTCCGAGACGCAAGCCAAAACGATCAGAACGATGATTCAGAAGTAACGGAGGTAAGATTATGAGGATCAAAAGAGCAGTAAACGCAGTCAAAAAGCGCAGAAAGATTTTGAAGCTCGCCAAGGGCTATCGCGGAGCGAAGAGCAAACTTTACAGGATCTCCCGCGAGGCGGTGATGAAGTCCCAGATGTACGCTTATGTCGGCAGAAAGGACAAGAAGGGCGCCTTCCGTCAGATTTGGATCGCGCGTATCAACGCGGCGGCGAGAATGAACGGTCTCAGCTACAGCAGGTTGATGAGCGGCCTCAAAAAGGGCGGGATCGACCTGAACCGCAAAGTGCTCGCCGATCTCGCGGTCAACGACGCGGCGGCATTCACCGCTCTGTGCGAAAAGGCTAAGGCGGCTAACTAATCGTCAAAAGTGCTTTCGGTTCGCCGAAAGCATTTTTTTATACGGAGAGATCTTATGGTCATTACGAGTATATCCAATGAGAAGGCGCGGCTGTTCCGCGCTCTTGCGGACGCAAAGGGGCGCAAGGAATACGGACTCTATCTCGTCGAGGGGGCGAATTCCGTTGCGGATATTCCCGCGACTGCCGCGGTCAAATATCTGTACGTAAAGGAGAGCAAGGTCGAGGAGTTTGAGCCGATCCTCTCTCGCTTTATGGCGGAGCGGATCGTTCTGTCCGACGAACTGTTCGATCGCGTGTCGCAGACCGTGACGCCCGCCGGGATCGCCGCTGTCGTCGAGATCCCGAAATCGACGGATATATCCGCACTTGTCGGCGATAAGATCATCGTGTTGGATCACGTATCCGACGCGGGCAACGTGGGCGCGATCTTGCGTACCGCGGTCGCCGCCGGCTATCGTGAGGCGGTGCTTCTCGGCTCGGCGGATCCCTATTCGCCCAAGGCGGTCAGGTCGTCGATGAGCGCGATTTTCAAGATCGATCTGTGTTTTTCCGACAATCGCGCATTTTTATGTAGTAAAAATATACAAAGTTATGATATAATGGTACTTGATATGATGGGAGAAAGCATTTTCACGCACGTTCCGCGCGGAAAATACGCTCTCGTCGTCGGGAACGAAGCGCACGGCGTTTCCGCGGAGATCAAGGCGGCGGCGGGACAAAAACTCTCGATACCGATGGTGTCGATGGAGTCCCTGAACGTGGCGGTCAGCGCGGGCGTTGCGATGTATCTTCTCGAAAGAAATCGCATCGAATAAGGTAGGAGGCAATTTATGTCGGGACACAGCAAATGGGCTAATATTAAGAACAAGAAAGCGAAAGGCGACGCCGCCAGGGCGAACGTCTTTACCAAGATCGGCAGGGAACTCGCGATCGCCGTCAAGCAGGGCGGACCGAATCCCGACAGCAACTCTCGTCTGCGCGACGTGATCGCGAAGGCGAAAGCGGCGAATATGCCGAACGACAACATCTCCCGTTCCATCAAGAAGGCGTCGGGCGAACTCAACGCCGTGAACTACGAGGAGATCACCTACGAGGGATACGCGGCGGGCGGCGTCGCGGTCATCGTGGAGACCCTGACGGACAATAAGAACCGCACGGCGAGCGACGTTCGTTGCGCTTTCGACAAGTTCGGCGGCAACCTCGGCAGCACGGGTTGCGTGTCTTATATGTTCAGCAAGAAGGGCGTGATCGTCGTGGACGGCGACGGCATTGCGGAGGACGACCTCTTTATGCTCGCGGTCGACGCGGGCGCGGACGACGTGCAGAACGACGAGGGCGTCTACGAGATCTATACCCTTCCGCAGAACTATACCGCCGTTCGCGAGAACCTCGAGAAGGCGGGGCTCAAGATCCTTTCGAGCGACATCGAGATGATCCCCGAGAATTACGTGACTCCCGAGGAGTCCGCGATCCCCAAGATCCTCAATCTGATCGACAGATTGGAAGAGAACGACGACGTGCAGAACGTATTTCACAATGCGGTCCTGCCGGAAGAAGACGAGGAGGAATAAGATGAGCACGGCGGAAATCTGCTTGTTGGCGAAAGAGGCGTCCTACCGCCTCGCCACCTACACGAATACCGAGAAGAAGGCTATGCTGATCGCGATGGCGAACGGCATCGGCGACGAGATGGATCAGATCCTCGAGGCGAATGCCGACGATCTGTTCATCGCGAAGGAGAACGGCAAGGAAGAGACCTTTATCGACCGTTTGACCTTGTATAAGACGCGTATTCGTCAGATGATCGAGGGCATTATGCAGGTCGCGGAACTTCCCGATCCCGTCGGCGAAGTGACCGACAAGTGGACGCTCCCCAATGGGCTCAAGATCTCCAAAGTTCGCGCCCCTCTCGGCGTGATCGCGATCATTTACGAGGCTCGTCCCAACGTGACTGCGGACGCCGCGGCGCTCGCGATCAAGAGCGGCAATGCGGTCGTACTCCGCGGCAGCAGGGAAGCGATCAATTCCAACCTCGCGATCTTCAATGCGATGAAGAACGCCCTCGTCAAGGGCGGCTACGACGCGAACGTTTTGCAGTTCCTTGCGGAACCCGAGCGCGAAGTGACGGCGGAACTGTTGAAACAGACCGCCACCGTGGACGTCGTGATCCCGCGCGGCGGCGAAGGGCTCAAGAAGTTCGTCCTTGAGAACGCGTCGGTCCCCGTGATCGTCTCTGCGGGCGGCAACTGCCATACCTACGTCGAGAAGACCGCCGATCTCAAGATGGCGGACAACGTGCTTTTCAATGCGAAAGTAAGCCGTCCTTCGGTCTGCAATGCGACCGAGCAATTGATCGTGGACAGAGCGATCGCCGCTCCCTTCCTGACGCAGAGCCTCGACAGGCTCGCCAAGCAAGGGGTGAAGATCCTCGGTTGCAACGAGACCTGCCGTATCTATCCGATGGCGGAGCTTGCTACCGAAGAAGACTACTATACGGAGCATCTCGGTTTGGTCATCTCCGTGAAGGTTGTCAGCGGCTACAAAGAGGCGATCGAGCGCATCAATAAGTACGGCACGCATCACAGCGACGCGATCATTTCAAACAGCAAGGACGCGATCGACGCGTTCACAGTCGGCGTGGACAGCGCGGCGGTCTACGTGAATGCCAGCACCCGCTTTACCGACGGCTTCGAATACGGTTTCGGCGCCGAAATGGCGATCAGCACGCAGAAACTCCACGCGCGCGGCCCCTTGGGGCTTCGCCAACTCACGAGCGAGAAATACGTCGTCGTGGGCGAGGGGCAGGTAAGGAAGTGATCATTCTCGGCATAGATCCCGGGCTCGCCATCGTCGGATACGGCGTTTTGGAGAGCGTGAAGGGGAAGGTGACGCCCATCGACTACGGCGTGATCAACACGCCTGCGGGTATGGCTACGCCCCTTCGCTTACAACGGATCCACAAGGGAATGATGACCCTTCTCGAGAAATATAAGCCGGACGAGATCGCGGTCGAAGAACTCTTCTTCTCGAATAACGTGACCACGGGGATCCCCGTCGCGGAAGCGCGCGGCGTGATCCTGATGACGGCGATCAACTATACGGACAAACTCTTTGAATACACCCCCAATCAAATCAAGCAGGCGATCACGGGGTGGGGCGGCGCGGACAAGCACCAAATGCAGGAAGTCGTGCGTCAGACCTTGCGCCTGAAAGCGATCCCAAAGCCGGATGACGCGGCGGACGCCCTTGCGGTGGCACTCACGCACGCGCAAACCAATCGCTTCGGTTCGCTCTTCGGAATGTAATTATGTACGCATATATCGTGGGAAAAGTGGATACCTTCGGCGACGGTTACCTCGTCGTGGAAGCAGCGGGCGTCGGCTATTTGCTGAACGTCTCGAATTACACCGTGTCCAAGCTCGGGCGGGCGGGGCAGACCGTGAAGGTCTATACCTATCTCGCCGTGCGTGAGGACGATATGAGCCTATACGGCTTTTGGTCGGAAGAGGAGAAACAGATGTTCCTTCGTCTGATCACCGTGTCGGGCGTCGGCCCCAAGATGGCGATCGGCATCTTGTCCGCCGCGGACGTGTCCACCCTTGCCACCTCGATCGTTTCGGGCGATACCAAGACCCTCGCGAAGGTCAAGGGCATCGGTAAAAAGACTGCGGAACGCATCGTCGTGGAACTCAAAGAAAGCATCGGAGAGGACGGCGCGTCCTTCCTGTCCGCAGGCTCTATGGGCGGCGCGGCGCTCGAAAGCGATACGATGATCGAGGAAGCGCTCGAAGTCCTGACGACCCTCGGGGTCAGTCGCACCGACGCTTACACCCTCGTGGCGGCGGCTCGCAAGGACGCAAAGACGGTGAACGATCTCGTAATGACGGTACTCAAAAGGTTGGATAAGTGATGTTTGATGACGACGATATTATCAAGAGTGCGCTCGGCGAAAGGCTCGTCGAACGCGACAGAGAAGAGACGGACGAGGAGATAGAGAACACCCTGCGCCCGAAGACCATGGCGGAATACGTCGGTCAAGAGAAGGTCAAGGCGAATCTCTCCGTTTTTATCCACTCGGCTAAGAAACGCGGCGAAGCCCTCGACCACGTTCTTTTGTACGGCCCCCCGGGGCTCGGCAAGACCACCCTCGCGCATATCGTCGCGAACGAGATGAACGCGCAGATCAAGGTGACCTCGGGTCCCGCGATCGAGAAGGCCGCCGACCTTGCGGCGATGCTCACCAACCTTTACGACGGTGACGTCCTCTTTATCGATGAGATCCACCGTTTGTCCCACGCGGTCGAGGAGATCCTCTATCCCGCGATGGAAGACTACGTCTTGGACTTCGTGGTCGGCAAGGGTCCGAGCGCAAAGAGCATTCGTCTTCCTCTCAAAAAGTTTACGTTGATCGGAGCGACCACGCGCGCGGGAATGTTGACGGCGCCTCTCCGCGACCGTTTCGGCGTGATCTGCCGTTTGGAGATCTACAAGCCCGAAGAGCTCGCCCGCATCGTCACGCGCAGCGCGAAACTTCTCGACATCGGCATCGAGAAAGAGGCGGCGGTCGAGATCGCCCGTCGTTCCCGCGGCACGCCCCGTATCGCGAACCGCCTTCTTAAGCGTGTGCGCGATTTCTCGGAGTACCAAAACGAAAAGACCGTTACCCTCGCTACGGCGAAGAAGAGCCTCGACCTATTGGAGATCGACGACCTCGGTCTCGACAACGTAGACCGCGAGATCCTTTTGACGATATTGCAAAAGCACAACGGCGGTCCCGTCGGACTTGATACCCTTGCGGCGACCATCGGCGAGGACGCGAATACCATCGAAGACGTTTACGAGCCCTATTTGATGCAGCTCGGATTCATCGCGCGCACGCCGCGCGGCAGGGTATGTCTTTCGGGTGCCTACAAGCACCTTGGATTCAAGGTCCCCCCGTCCAAAGAGGCGATGCTCGAACAGCTCGAACGTACGACCCCCAAGACCGACGATGAAGACAACTGATTTTTATTACGATCTACCCGAAGACAGGATCGCACAACACCCCGCCGAACCGAGAGATTCCTCTCGGCTTTTGGTCATTGACCGCGAGACGGGAGATTGGCAGGATCGCTTTTTCCGCGACGTGATCGACTATTTGTGCGCGGGAGACGTCCTCGTCGTCAATAATACGAAAGTCATTCCCGCCCGTTTGATCGGACACCGCAAGGGGTTCACGGGCGAGGTCGAGTTTTTGCTATTAAAGCGTCTTGACTACACTCATTGGCGCGCGATCGTTCGCCCCGGCAAGAAACTGAACGTCGGCGCGGAAGTCGTTTTCTCGGACGAACTCTCGGCTCGCGTGACCGAGCGCGGGGAAGAGGGCGAACGCGTCGTGGAGTTTCTTTTCGACGGCGTCTTCGAGGATATTCTCGCTAAGGTCGGCGCTATGCCGCTTCCGCCTTATATCAAAGAAAAACTCACGGATAATTCCAAGTACCAAACCGTTTACAGCAAGATCGACGGTTCTGCGGCGGCGCCCACGGCTGGATTGCACTTCACGCCCGAACTGTTGGATAAGATCCGCGCCAAAGGAGTTAAAATCGTTGAGATCTTGTTGCACGTAGGACTTTCCACGTTCCGTCCCGTCAAAGCGGAGAATATCGAAGACCACAAGATGCACGACGAGTATTACGAGATCTCGGACGAGGCGGCGGCTGAGATCAACGCGGCGAAAGCCGAGGGCAGACGCGTGATCTGCGTCGGAACGACGTCGGTTCGCACTCTCGAAAGTGCGGCGGACAGAGCGGGGCACGTCCTCGCGGGGAGCGGCAATACCGAGATCTTTATCTATCCGCCGTATTCTTTCAAGATCGTGGACGGTTTGATCACGAACTTCCATTTGCCCGAAAGTACCCTCTTGATGTTGGTTTCCGCCTTTATGGGTAGGGAGAAGATCCTCGCGGCATACAAGCACGCGGTCGAAAGTAAATATAGATTCTTTTCTTTTGGTGATGCGTGTTTTATCGTTTAGAAAACGGAGTGAATAATGGGTAGCAATTTTAAGTATGAAGTTTTGAAGGTATGCAAGCAATCGGGCGCGCGGATCGGGCGGCTGACCACGCCGCACGGCGTGATCGAGACGCCGGTCTTTATGCCGGTCGGTACCCTCGGCACAGTGAAGTCCCTTTCTCCCGAAGAGGTCGCCGAAGTAGGCTCGCAGATCCTCTTATCCAATACCTATCATCTGTATCTTCGCCCCGGGCACGAAACGGTACGCGCGGCGGGCGGCTTGCATAAGTTTATGCGTTGGAATAAGCCGATTTTGACCGACAGCGGCGGGTTCCAAGTCTTTAGTCTTTCCTCTTTCCGCAAGGTCACCGACGCGGGGTGCGAATTCGCCTCGCCCCTTGACGGCGGCAGTCACCACTTCATCTCCCCCGAGAAGTCCATCGAGATCCAGCAGGCGCTCGGCAGCGACATTATGATGGCGTTCGACGAATGCACCTCGCCGGACGTTACGAAAAAGAAAGCGAAAGACGCGATGGAACGCACCCTCTTTTGGCTCGATCGTTGCGACAAAGTCGCAACGGGCGACGATCAGATCCTCTTCCCGATCGTGCAGGGCAACGTCTATGCCGACCTTCGCGAGGAGAGCGCTCGTCGCACCGCACCTTACGCGAAATGCGGCATTGCGATCGGCGGTCTCAGCGTCGGCGAACCCAAGGAAACGATGTACGAAATGCTGGACGTTTTGAACCCGCTCCTTCCGTCCGATATGCCGCGCTATTTGATGGGCGTCGGCAGTATGGATTGCATTGTGGAGGGCGTTTGCCGCGGCGTGGATATGTTCGACTGCGTGCTTCCGACCCGCATCGCGCGTAACGGCACCGCGATGACCTTGAAGGGCGACATCAATCTCCGTAACGCGAAGTACAAAGAAGATTTCTCTCCTGTCGAGGAAGGGTGCGACTGCTATTGTTGCCGCAACTACACCAAGGCGTACGTCCGTCACTTGATCACCTCGGACGAGATCTTCGGAGGCAGGTTGCTCTCGATCCACAATATCCGTGCGCTCCATCGTCTGACGGCGGAGATCAAGCAAGCGATCATCGAGGATAGACTGCTCGACTACCGCAAAGAGTTCTTCGAGAAGTACGTTTTTTGACCTTTCTCGCGGAAAGAAATCCGATAAGAGGTAAAATATAGTTGTGGATTCTCGAGAAATAGTGTATAATTTCGATAGTAACAAAAATTAAGGAGAATAGATATGATTCCTATGATTTGTGCAATGGAAGGCTCCAGCATTCTTATGATCGTAATCCTTTTGGTCCTTTTCGTCGGTATGATGGCGATCTCCATCATTCCGCAGAAGAAGAAGCAGAAGGAATATGCCGCGATGCAAGAGGCGATCAAGGTCGGCACCCGCATTATGACGATCGGCAGGTTGGTCGGCACCGTCGTTGCGATCAATACCGACAATACCCTTGAGGTCGACATCGGCGCGAAAGGCACCCCCGTTATCATCGTGATCAACCGCGAAGGTATCGGTCTGAACCTCGACGCACAGCAGGTCGCACCGGGTAGCAAGGGCGACATCAAAGCCGATACGCAAGAAGGCGACGTCGACGCGGAAGATGTTTCCGAGAATACTTCTTCGGATGCCGACAAGAAAGACGACGATTCGATCTGATCGTATTATTACGTCGAAAGGAAGGAGAGTTTCGGCTCTCCTTTTTCTTTTGCATATTCTTCCCCTTGTCCGCATAGGCTTTTTCGGAGGTGCTTATGGAAAAGGGTGTCGCTCGTTGGATCTTGGATATCGTTAAAACCGTCGTGATCGCGGTGTTGATCTCGATGGTTTCCGTGCTGGTTTTCGCTTTGATCGTGAAGTCCGTTGACGTCGGTGACGACGTGATCGGATACGTCAACTTGGGCATTAAGATGCTCTCCGTCGTGATCGGATGCTTGATCGGATTCCGCCGCGGGAGCGGATACGGTTGGCTCAAAGGGCTCTTGTCGGGCATCCTCTACGTCGTCACTTCTTTCTTGGTCTTTTCCGCGATCTCGGGGGAGTTTACTCTGTCGGACGTGTCTTGGCCGGATCTCGTGACCGGCGCCGTTGCGGGGCTCTTATCCGGCGTGTTGACCGTGAACCTCAAAAAGAGCGCGAAAACGCTTGATATATATTTATTATTTATGCTATAATTTATCCGATTAAAGAGCGGTTCCCGCCGCTTGATTCAAGGAGAAAACTATGAAGCATATCAGCACCATTGCGAAAACCGAAAGAAAGTCCGCCGTCATCGGCTGCGCCGAGTGCCAGTCCAGCTGTCAGTCCGCTTGCAAGACCAGCTGCACGGTCGGCAACCAGACCTGCAAGCAGGAAGAAAGGATCAACAATACGAAGAAGAAAGAGACCCTCTGATCCTTCAATGAGGCTCATAACCCATAGTTTCCCTTTCACGTACAAAGGCGAAACCTTTTACCTCGTCTATCATCCGTATAGCAATAGTTTGCATTCGGTCGATCGCAAGGCATATCTCGTCATTAAGAACAAGTACGAAGAGTTGAGTCCGCAAGAGCTTGCGGACTTTTCCGCGCTTTCGGATGCGGAGACAAAGGAGATCGAGTCCGAGATCGCTGAGCTCGAGTCACAAGGGCTGATCGGTGTGGACGTGACCTTCCCGTACAAGAAATCCGACGTCGTCAAGGCGCTCTGTTTGCACGTCTGTCACGACTGCAATCTCCGTTGCAAATACTGTTTTGCCAAGGAAGGCACCTACAATACCGCCCGTGATTATATGACCGAAGAGGTGGCGCGCGCCGCGATCGACTTCTTGATCGAGAAGAGCGGCACGAGGCATAACCTAGAGATAGACTTTTTCGGCGGCGAGCCCTTGATGAATATGTCGGTCGTGAAGACCGCCGTAGAGTACGGCAAAACGCGCGCGAAAGAGGCGGGCAAAGAACTCAGCTTCACGATGACTACGAACGCCGTGCTCCTGAACGACGAAAACATCGAGTTTCTGAATCGCGAGATGGACAACGTCGTGATCAGCATAGACGGCAGAGAAGAGGTGCATAATCGAGTCAGAACGACCAAAAGCGGGGCGAACGCCTACGGCGCGATCCTTTCCGCGGCGAGGAAGTTCCGCGCGGTTCGCGGGGACAAGAGATACTATATCCGCGGCACCTTTACCGCCTATAACCTCGATTTTGCCGCCGACGTTTTGGCGCTTGCCGACGCGGGATTCGATCAGATCTCGGTCGAGCCTGTCGTCTTGCCGCCCGATAATCCGATGGCGATCACCTCGGATAAGGTCGGCACCGTACTCAAAGAGTACGACAAGCTCGCCGAAGCTTATATCGACCGCCGCGCGAACGGCAAATGGTTCAACTTTTTTCACTTTATGATCGACCTCGAGAGCGGCCCGTGTATCATGAAACGGCTGTCGGGGTGTTCCGCGGGGTGTGGGTATCTCGCCGTCTCTCCGATCGGGGACATTTATCCTTGCCACCAGTTCGTCGGCGAGGAGGGATACCGTATCGGCAACGTTTTGGACGGGTCGTTCGATCCCTCGATCCGCGAGACTTTCTCGGAGATCACGGTGAATAATAAGGCGAAGTGCGAGAATTGTTTTGCGAAGTATTATTGCAGCGGCGGATGCGTCGCCGCGTCGCATTATTATGAAAAGGACCTTTTCACGCCCTACGGAGCGGGGTGCGAAATGATGAAAAAGCGGCTCGAATGTTCTCTCGGAATCTACGCCGTGGAGAAAAAATACAACGAAAAACGTTGACTTGCTGAACTATTATATATATAATAGTCTAAGTAATACTATATTTTGGAGGCATTACAGTGGGGAGATTACCGAGAGAAATCGGCTCCAAGCCCAAAATGACCAAAGCGAAAGCGATCGTTGTGTTCGTGATCCTGGGGATCTTGATCTCCATGGGCGCGATTTTTGCTTTCGTTTCTTTGGATAACGGCGAGCTCGGAGTTTACGATTACAAAGCATTTCCGAAGACGATCAGTCTCGGTCTTGACATGAAGGGCGGCGTTTACGCCGTGTTCGAAGCGAATACCGCGGATCGCGACGACAATTTCGGTTCGCGTATGGACGGCACCGTGGAGCAGCTTTCCAATATGCTCTACGACAAGGGCTACACCGAAGCGACGGTCAGCAGAGTCGGCGACGACAGGATCCGCGTCGAAGTGCCTGACGTGTCCGATCCCGAGACGCTGTTCACCTTGATCGGTACGCCGTCGAGCCTCGAGTTCAGAACCGAAGGCAAGGACGAAAAGGACAGTTTCACCGACGACGGCTTGTGGGTCACGGGTAAGGATCTCGAGAACGCATACGTTTCGGTCAACGAAGACAACGAGTACGTGATCGCGCTCCAGTTCGACACCGAAGGCACCAAGAAGTTCGCCGACGCGACCACCGAACTCAACGGCAAGTCGCTGAATATCTGGATCAACGGCGAATGGGTCATGGGCCCGACGGTCAATACCCCGATCACGGACGGCAGGGCGATCATCACGAGCAGCGAATGGGCGCAGAGCTATACGACCGCGAACGAATACGTCACCAAGCTTTTGGCGGGTGCGTTCGACGTCGAGCTCAAACTCGTCGAGAGCCGTGAGATCTCCGCTACGCTCGGTGACAACGCACTTTCCAGCAGTTTGTTGATCGGCGCGATCGCGATCGGTATCATCATTCTTCTGTTGATCCTTCTCTATCGTTTGCTCGGCGTTGCATCGGGTATCGCGCTCCTTTACTACATCATCACCTACGTCTTTATCCTTTCGGTCTTCCCGT
>JAFZZX010000186.1 GCA_017615515.1 Clostridia bacterium | reverse complement strand
GGCGGGCAGGCGCGTACTGATGCGTACGTAACTGCCCGACGATGAGGTAGTTAGCGAAGTATACGCGCCGCTATGCTCACTCGCCCAAGAACATGCCGTAGGGAACGCGTCCCTGCCACGACTCCGCCGCCTTCACGCCGAGTGCGTAAGAGATGATCGCAGCCATGTCGGTCTCCACGTACTTGTCGGGAGTGCCGGACTTAATCGTCTTGCCTGCGAGCGCGAAGGTCACGTTGACCTCAAGGTCGGTATTTTTGCCGTGATTCTTGTGTCCGCCGGGGAGACGATGACCGTGGTCGGTGCAGAGAACGAAGAGGGTATCTTCAAGCATACCCGCCGCCTCATAAGCATCGTAAAGTCTGCCGATCAACATATCGACGCGAGAGACCGCATTGACGTAGCCGGGCTTACCATAGCCGAAGCTGTGCCCCGCGTGGTCGACTTGATCGAGGTGCATATAGGCGATTTGATACTTGTCGGGATTCGTGACGGTCTCGGTGATGACGCGTTGCATCGTCATCGCGTCGCGCATCTCGATGGTCTCGTCCGAATAACCGTACTGCTCGACGTGATCGGACAAGTATTCGTACAGTTGCCCCTCGATGCCCGCGATATTGTCGCTCACCGTGGTAGCAACTTTCTCCTCTTCCGAGGCGTCAACGACGGTCATAATATTCGAGGAAGTACGAGTATCCTCGTTGTAGTTCTCGAGGAACTGTTTGATATCATCGGGATAGCTATTGTACTTCGTGATGCGCTCGTCGTCCTCGATGATGCCGTTATTCACGCCGCGCCAAGTGCAGACCGACAGGACCTTGCCGTTCGGGTTCTCGGCGAGATAGCGACCGACAAAAGACGGATATTTCTCCTCGTCCGTGTGCTCGCCCCTCTCCACGCGCTGGTTGGTGGATCGGAAGATGAAGCCGTGATAGACGGGACGTACGCCGTGGAACATACTCATCCAGTTCTCACAGCTGATGGTCGGATAGACCGAGACGCCGGTATAGGTCACGGAAGCGTTGATCTGCGTATCGCCGATCTTCTTATCGCTGAACATCTTGTCGAAGTTCGGAGTATAGGTCTTGCTGAAATAGTCGCCGACGCCGTCCACGCCGATGATCACGACGCGTTTGTACTGCCCTTTCATCGCCTCAACTTGCGCGTCGGTCGGGATATAGCCGTCCGAGAAACGATTGAACAGGAAGGCGCTAAGGCAGCAGATCGAAATAATCGCACAGATCAGCACGAAGGAGATCACCGAGATCACGATGGTCTTTTTCTTGTTTGCTTTGATTTTTTCTCCGAGTTTTGCGAAAAAGTTTTTCATAACTCTCCTCCTTGAAAAACTGCTACTATTATAGCGCTACGCGCGCGAAAAGTCCATATTTTACTGCTATTTTTTATATCTCGCGCGTCGGCGCGTGTTTATAGCAGGCGAATACCGATCGCAAGCACGCCGAGCATCGATTCTTCTTCGGCGGAATAATAGGCGCGCATTGCATTCGCCGCCTCTTCGGCGTTTTGGCTCCGAAATCCCGCCGCAAAGCGAAGAGCGTCCTCTGCGAAAGCAAGTCGGAAAACCGCAAAAGTCCGAAGGGAAGTTACCTCGGCAAAGAGCAAGTCCTTTCCGTTTTGCGAGCGAAAACGGATCACGTCGCCAACCTGAAGGCGCCGCCGCTTGTCGTCAAACAAGCGCATTTCCACCGTCTTTTCTCCCTGTCGGATCGCCTCGAACGGCGCTTCCGCAAGGGTCATATCCGCAAAGCAGACCTGCCCCTCTCCGCCCTCGGGTAGAGTGGGAAGAATCGCTTGCGCGCGCTTTTGATAGGCGGCGTTATTTAAAATGAGTTCGTCAAAAGTCACGGGGACGAATCCGTTGACGTCCGCACTCGCGTTCAAGGCGTTGGGAGCGGTTAACACGCGGCGATAAAGCTCCTTGACGTTGTTGTGGATATGCCCGTAAATCAAATAACCGTAGGTTTTGTCGCTCGGTTGCCGCCGACTGCCGTGCCACTCGATCATCGGATAGTGACACAGGGTCAACCATTTGCCGTCAACGTTTAACTCTTCCAGTCCGCTGATCTTCTCGAAGATCGCACGATTCTGTTCCTTGCGCAAATACAGGTCGTGATTGCCGCGAATCAAGATCTTTCTGCCCTTGAGCCTCGAAGCGTATTTTACGGCGTCATCCTCGATCGTGAAGTCGCCCAATATATAGACGAGATCGTCCGCATGGACCTTGGCGTTCCAACGACGAATGATCTCCTCGTTCATCTCCTCGACAGACGAAAAGGGACGGCGGTCGTAATCGATCGCGTTCTTGTGTCCGAAATGCAGGTCGGAAATGAAAAAAGTACGCATCTTCGATTTCCCTCTTATAGGCTCTCTCGCAAAATCTCTTTGACTTCCTCTTTGGTCAGCACCTTGTAACCGCCGTCCAGAATAAAGGTAGCGTCCGCAATGCCGTCCAGCATCTCCTCGGTCGCACCGAGTTCGGAAATGGACGTCGCAACGCCGAGCTCGCGCATCCAGCCTTCGAGCGCCGCCAATCCCTCAAGAGCGATCTGCTCGTCGGTCTTGCCGAGCGGAGAGATCTGCCAAACTTCCGTCGCAAAACGCTTGAACTTAGGGAGTCCGTAGGGGAGAATGTGCCTGTAGTAAGGGAGCGAAACGGCGGAGAGGGTCATGCCGTGCGTCTGGTCTGTATAGGCGCCGACCGCCTGCCCGAGCATATGCACCATCCAGTCGGTGGTCTTGCCGCACGCGATCAGGGTATTCAGCGCCCAGGTCGCCGTCCACATAATGTTGGAACGCGCCTCGTAATCCTCGGGGGCGCGGATCGCCACGCGGGAACTCGCCACGACAGACTTCATTAAGGCTTCGGCTATATAATCGCTCGTGTTGTCGTCCGTTCCCGAGAAATATTGCTCGCAGATATGGTTGAAAATGTCGTAAATGCCCGCGACCATCTGCCGCTTGGGCAGGGTCATCGTGTAACGGGGATTCAGGATAGAGAACTTGGGCATCACGTCGTCGCCGAAGACATGCCCTATTTTGAGTTTTTCTTCGTGGTTCGAGATCACCGCGCCGCCATTCATTTCCGAACCGGTGCCCGCCATCGTCAGCACGCAGCCGACGGGAATGATCTTGCAAGTCGGTTCCTCGAAGCGCAGGAAGTATTTGTCCCACGGATCCTCGCCGCAATAAGCGGAGACCGAGACTGCTTTCGCGTAGTCGCAACACGAGCCGCCACCCACCGCAAGCAATAGATCGACCTTGTTTTCGCGCGCGATCTTCGCCCCCTGGCGCAGTTTGTCCGCCGTGGGATTGGGCATCACGCCGCCGTCCTCGACGATGGTCTTGCCGCAGGAACGCAAGATCGCGACGATCTCATCATAGAGACCGCTTTTCTTGATCGATCCGCCGCCGTAGATCAACTGGACGGTCGGACCGTATTGATCGAGTTCCTCAGCGAGGAACGTGAGAGCGTCCTCGCCGAAATAGAGTTTCGTCGGATTGTGATAACTGAAATTGCCGAGCATAATTATCTCCTTTTGCAAAGTCGCGCGCACATAGTTACGCGCCCTGACAAGCGGTCCCGCCGCCTTTCGGGGGACATCTCTATCATAGATGGAAGGGACGCCTTTTGTCAACATCCCCGCGAAGATGCGACGCGCGGAGCGAAAAAAGCGCCCGACAGAATGCCGAGCGCCTGCGGTTTTCCGATCAGAGGACCTTGGACAGGAACTCCTTAAGACGGGGGTCTTTCGGATGGTTGAAAAACTCGTCGGGGGTACCCTCTTCCTTGATCTTGCCGCCGTCGATGAAGCAGACGCGGCTCGCGACTTCCTTGGCAAATCCCATCTCGTGTGTGACGATGATCATCGTCATACCGCTATCCGCGATGGTCTTGATGAGATCCAAAACCTCGCCCACCATTTCGGGGTCGAGCGCGCTGGTCGGCTCGTCGAAGAGCATGACTTTCGGTTGCATCGCGAGGGCGCGCACGATCGCGATACGCTGCTTTTGTCCGCCCGAGAGGGTGGAAGGATAGACGTTCGCTTTCTCTGCAAGGCCGATGCGCTTCAGGAGCGTCATCGCCTTCTCTTCCGCCGCCGCCTTGATCGCCTTGACGTCGGGGAACGGCAGTTCCATGGGGGTCTTCGACTGCGGATATTTCGCGCGGTCGATCACGCGTTCGGCGTTCTCGATCTTGGTGACGATCTTGAGCTTTTTCTGCGTAAGCGCCTTGTCGTAGGTCACGAAGACTTTGCCCGCCTTCTCCACCGTCCGCTTGGTCTTTGCCCATTCCTCTTCGACGGGGGCGAGCATCGCGTTATACTTCTCGATGATCGCTTTGTTCCTCGCGATCTTTTTGTCCACGCGAGCATTGAGTTTCGCGCCGAACTTCTCAAGGAACTTGTTGTAATACGGCAAAATGCGGTTATTCCACTTCGCCTGTTTGAGGCGCTTTTTGCCCACCGTGACCGGCGCGAGCATAATATTCTGCAGAACGGTCAGGTTGTTGAAGAGATTGAACTGTTGGAACACCATGCCCATCTTCTGTCGACAGACGTTGATGTCGATTTTGAGATCGGTCAAGTCGTCGCCGTCGAAGATGATCTCGCCCGAGGTGGGATCCTCGAGGACGTTCAAACACCTTAGGAAGGTGCTCTTGCCGCCGCCCGACGGGCCGATGATGACGACGCGTTCGCCCTCGTAGATGTTCGTGGAGATCTCGTTCAGCACCAAGAGGTCACCGAACTTTTTGGTCAGATATTTGACCTCGATCAGAGGTTTCTTTTCGGATTGGTCCATCTTCTCCTCCTTATGCTTTCTTCAAGCGTTTTTCCATCAGTTTGACGAGCAAAGTGATGAGAATGACCAAGATCAAATAACAGAAAGCCAAGACGATATAGGGAATGATGTACTCATAGGTACTGTTCGCCATATTCTGGAATGCCTTCGTAAGATCGGTAACGGCGATGAAACTCGCGACGGAAGTCTCTTTGATCAAAGCGATGAACTCGTTGCCAAGGGTGGGAAGAACGTTCTTGAACGCTTGCGGCACAACGATGCTGACCATCGTCTTGGGATAGGAGAGCCCTACGGCGCGCCCTGCTTCCAGTTGTCCCTTGTCCACGGAATTGATGCCGCCACGCATGATCTCGGCGATGTAAGCACCACTGTTCAGCGCAAAGGCGATGACCGCTTCGATCACAACACCTTGAACCACGAGTGATCCTACGATGATGTTCTTGATATTGATGTTCAACAGCGGGAAAATAACAAAGTGGATAATAAGCAACTGGACGACCATAGGCGTCCCGCGGAAGATCGTGATGTATCCGTCTGCGATCGTCTGAAAGACCTTTACTCCCGGCTTTTTATAAGAAGGGATCGTCTTTATAACGGCGACAAGGCTTCCCAAAAGGAAGCCCAGCAACAAGCCGAATATCGCGATAATGAGGGTGTTGAAAAGCCCCTCTAAGACAAGTCTGTAACCGCTGAGGGTTACAAACTGTCTTACGAATATTTGCCAAATTGACATTACTTTATCCTATTATTTGTTGGTAGCTTTCGCGATCATCAAAGCGGGCTGCTTGTCCAAAATGACCGCATTGATCTTGCCGTTGGACAGATCCTTGATCGCCAGAGCGCCGGTCTTGTAACCATTCACGGTGAGGTTCGCGAAGCCGTCATATCCGAAGTCCTCGTCGCCCGCGGAATACATATAACCGGTGGTACCGTTCTGTGCACCGACGATGAAGGACTTGTCCTGTTCGGAAAGGATCTTCTCCACGTCGGCAGCCGTCGTGCAATTGTCGAAAAGGGTGTCACTCTCTTTCACGACGATCACCTGTGCGGACTCATAATACTCGTTGGTGAAGTCGTAGATCTCTTGGCGCGCCGCGGTCACGGTGATGCCCGCCATACCGATGTCAGCCTCTCCCGCATTGACGCTGGTGAAGATCGCGTCGAAATCCTCGTCAAGGATGTAGAGCGTCTTGTTCAGCTTCGCCGCAAGCAAAGATGCGATCTTCATGTCCACACCGGTCAACTTGTTTCCGTTGTAGTACTCAAAGGGCGGGAAGTAAGCGTTCGTCGCAACGACAAGGCAACCGTCCTTGCTCGCCGGATTGGTGTACTCGAACGTTGCGCTACCATCAAAGAAAGAATTGATGATCGCATCAAGCTCGCCGCTCGCCTTCAAAGAAGCAAGCAACTCGTTTGCAGCGGTCTGCATCGTCGTGTTGCCCTTCTTCACGATGAAAGCATAGGACTCAGCGGTCAGCTCAATGCTTTTCACTTCCACTTTTTCGCCCTTGCTGCACGCGGCAAACGCGAAAACGCAGCTCACGATGGTGATGATTGCCAAAATAATTCCGATAATTTTTTTCATAATTGGATAGCTCCTTTGTGTTGATAGCGCTATATTACCACCCCGCACGGGACGTGTCAAACGATTTTGTGCATATTTTTTGTATTTTTCATATTTTTTTGTGTTTTATTCCGCATTTAATCATTTTTATGCAATTTTTATGAAATTTGCATTAATTTATGCATATATGCATCGTTTCGCACGCGCAAGAGCGCTCTATGCGCGAGCACGGCGGCATGGATTGCGCCCGTTTCGTACGCGCGTAAGATTAGGTTTACGCACGCGCGACGGCGCCTTGACACGCCAACGAGGAATTGATATAATGACCATAGGATATAACGCCGCGTTTTTGCGGCGCGGAAACGACTGCCGAAAGGAGCATATATGAAAAACTATCAACCCAACCCGATCGACACGAGCGACGTCACGCTCCCCGACGACCTTATCCGACTGACCGAGCGCATCGCGGAGAACGTCCACGAAGTGTGGGCGGCAGGCAGGATCAAGGAAGGCTGGCGCTACGGCGACAAGAAGGACGCCGAAGCCAAGACGACCCCCCTGCTCGTCCCTTACTACGCGCTCGCGGAAAGCGAAAAGGACTACGACCGCAACACGGCGATGGAGACCTTAAAACTCATCGTCAAGCTCGGTTACAAGATCACGAAATAACAAAACGAAAAACAAAAGATAAGGAGAAATTATGAGCGGGATTCTCTGTATAGAAGCGGCTCCACTCGCAATCATCTGTGGG
>JAFZZX010000185.1 GCA_017615515.1 Clostridia bacterium | reverse complement strand
CGCGGTCTGAATGATGCCGACGTAGGTGATGTCGTGCGAGGCGAGCGCATCGAACTTCACGGCGACGCCCTTGCCCTTCTCCGCGCCGATCGTGCTGTGTTCTTTCAAGATCGAATAGGCGATGGTGCCGCGATAGGCTTCGTCCAGGTTCTTCTGCGAAAAACCGGAAGCCGCCAGCTCTTCCTTGCTCACGATATTGCCGTTCAGTATGTATGAGGGTCCGTAGATTTTCATGTTGTCTCCTTATCGGACGTTACGTCCGAGTTAATCACCTTGATTAGAACGCTTGATCTTCTCAAAAGCACGCATCAGCGCCAAGCGGGTCATCTTGTAGTCCGCGAGGCTCTTCTCCTGCCGTTGTCTGTCCGCTTCGAGGCGCTCGGCGTCCTCTCGACGCTTGTCCGCCGCCTCTTCCTTATGGTACGCCGCACCGCACAAGAGGTTTGCGCCCTCACGGGTGATGCGGAACACGCCGCCGTCGGTCTCGAACAGGTGGGTGCCCCCTGCCTCGTCCGTCACGCGAAAATCGCCCGCCATGACTTGAATCACGGTCTCCTCACGGCAAGATAGGAAACCGATCTGTCCGTCCTCGGTCGGCAGTACGAGCGAGAGGATCTCCCCCTCGTAGACGCATTCCCGCGGGGTCAGGATCGCGAAGTGAAAGCTCTTCATTTACGAAGATCCTCGATCCCGCCGATGAAGAAGAACGCCCCTTCGGGTACGTCGTCCAAATCGCCGTTTAAGATCGCGTTGCAACCTTCGATGGTCTTCTCGATCGGCACGTACTTGCCCTCGATGCCCGTATAAGGTGTCGCGACGTGGAAAGGTTGCGAGAAGAAGCGCTGCAATTTACGCGCACGATAGACGAGAGACCTATCCTCGTTGGACAGCTCGTTCATGCCGAGGATCGCGATGATGTCCTGCAGTTCGTTGTAGCGTTGCAAAACCGAGATCACGCGCTTCGCCGTGTCGTAGTGGAGGTCGCCGACGATCTCGCGCTCCAAGTTTCTGGAGAAACTCTCGAGCGGATCGACCGCGGGATAGATATTCTGCTCCACGATCTTTCTCGATAAAACCGTGGTCGCGTCGAGGTGGGTAAAGAGGGTCGCGGGAGCGGGATCCGTAAGGTCGTCCGCCGGAACGTAGACCGCCTGCACCGACGTGATAGAGCCGTTTTTCGTGCTGGCGATGCGCTCTTCGAGGGCGCCGAGCTCTCCCGCGAGGGTGGGCTGATAGCCGACGGCGGAGGGCATTCTGCCGAGAAGCGCCGAGACCTCGCTGCCCGCCTGGACGTAACGGAAGATATTGTCGAGGAAGAAGAGGACGTCGCGGTGCTCCTTGTCGCGGAAATGCTCCGCAAGGGTCAAGCCCGTGAGCGCCGCCTTCATACGCGCGGCGGGGGTCTCGTTCATCTGTCCGAAGACGAGAGCGGTCTTATCGAGGACGCCCGATTCGGTCATTTCCTCGATCATCTCCTGCCCTTCGCGGCTACGTTCGCCGACGCCCGCGAAGATCGAACTGCCATGGAGTTTGCCCGCGACGTTGTTGATCAGTTCGAGGATCAGCATCGTCTTGCCGACGCCCGCGCCGCCGAAAAGTCCGACCTTGCCGCCCTTGACGTAGGGAGTCAGTAGGTCGATGACCTTGATACCGGTTTGGAAGATCTCCTTCTTCGCGGTGAGGTCGGTGAATGCGGGGGGTTCGTGATAGATCCCGGCGCGTTCGCTGTCGATCTCGCCCTTGCCGTCGATCGGCTCGCCGTAGGCGTTCAGCACCCTGCCGAGCACCGCGTCGCCGACGGGAACGGAAACCGAGTTGCCCGTCGTATAGACGATCTCTCCGCGAGAGAGACCGTCGGTCGGGTTCAGCGACAGACAGCGCACGACGCCGCGATCGACGTGGCTCACGACCTCGAGGGCGATCTCCCCCGCCCCGTGCGGCAAACGCAACAGTTCGTTCAAGGACGGCAGATGCGTCTCGAACGCAACGTCCACTACGACGCCGATGATCCTGACGATTTTTCCTTCAAACACTTTCTTCATATCATTCATCCGTAAAAGAGCCCACGTCCTGCAAGGCGCGCGTGATGCTCTCTTGCCTGATCTTATTATACTTCGCCGTCAGCTCGGCGATCATCTTCTCCGCATTCTCCGTCGCCTGCGGCATCGCTCTGACCCTCGAGAGGTGTTCGGCGAGCGAGGCGAGGATCAACGCGCGATACAGAGCCGAAGCCAGATAGGTATAGAGCGAGCGGCGAACGGCGCCTTCGGTCGGCGTCTCACGGAGCGGCTCGGTCTCGTCACGGAACGCTTCGGACGTCCCGAGGAATGGGAGGATCCTCTCGCTCACGGGGACGGGACGATTGTCCACGACGTCGCTGTAGACGAGGCGCACCTCGTCGAGCATCCCCTCTTCGTATAGATTTATGAGATCCGCCGCCATCGAGAAAGCCGCTTCGGGCGAAGGATTGTCCGCCGAATGCAGGAACTCCACGTCGGGCGCGAAGCCGTACTTGGAGATCATATCACGAGTGACCGACCCGACCGTGAAGAGATACTTTTCTTCTGCGGCGCGGAGCAAGGACGCAGCGTAGAGTGCGATCTTCTCGTTATAGTCGCCGCACAGTCCCTTGTCGCCGCCGATCACGATGAAGGCGGTCCTATGTCCCCTCTCGCGGAAAAAATCCATCTGTCGATCGGTCAAGCGAGAGAGTAAGTCGCCGGAAGTATGATAGAAGCGCTCGGCGATGGGGAGCGCCGCCCTGCACTTGATCATTCTCGCTACGCTGATCGAATACATCGCGCGATAGATCTTCACCGTCTCTTTCACCGAAGAGATGCGACGTTTTACCTCACGGTTATTCACGTGAGCACCTCGGAGACCGCCTTGTCTATCAGGCTCTTATTCTCATCCGACAGTTCCCCGGATTCTTCTATAGAAGAAAGGAGAGACGGATACGCCGCGCGGATATGCTCGAGCAGACGGGCAAGGGTCGCGCCGATCTTGTCCTTCTCGACCACGCGGAAAGCGTCGCCCGACATCACGTAGATCTCCGTGACCTCTTCCGCCATCGAATAGGGTGCGCCCTGCTTTTGCAGCAACATCTGCGTGAGCTTCGCACCGCGATCGAGCACAGACTTGGTGTCCTCGTCCACGTCCGCGCCGAACTCGGTGAAGACCGCCATTTCGCGATAACGCGCGAGATCGAGTTTCAGTCCCTTGACGACCGAACGCATCGCCTTGGGTTGGGCGTTGCCGCCGACGCGGGAGACCGAAAGACCGACGTTCACGGCGGGACGAATACCCGCGTGGAACAAGCCGCTTTCGAGGAAGATCTGTCCGTCCGTGATCGAGATCACGTTGGTGGGGATATACGAGGAAATGTCCGATCCGAGCGTCTCGATGATCGGGAGCGCGGTCAGCGAACCGCCTCCGAGCCGAGGCGACAATTTCGCCGAACGCTCGAGCAAGCGGGAATGAATGTAGAAGACGTCGCCCGGGAAGGCTTCGCGCCCTGCGGGACGTTTCAAGAGGAGCGAGATCGTACGATAGGCGACCGCGTGCTTGGAAAAATCGTCGTAGACGATCAAGACGTCCTTGCCCGCATACATCAACTCTTCCGCCATCGCGGTGGCGGCATAGGGAGCGACGTATTGGAGCGGCGCGCTGTCCGACGCGTTCGCGGCGACCACCGTCGTATAGGAGAGGGCGTCGCCCTTCTTCAAGGTGTTCACGACGTCGGCGACGGTCGTGGTCTTCTGCCCGATCGCGACGTAGATGCAGTAGACGTTCTTCCCCTTTTGATTGAGGATCGCGTCGAGCGCGAGAGAGGTCTTGCCCGTCTGCCTGTCGCCGATGATGAGTTCGCGCTGCCCCTTGCCGATCGGCACGATGGCGTCCACGGTCTTCACCCCCGTATAGAGCGGTTCCGAGACCTTTGCGCGATCGAGGATCGCGGGTGCGGGCGCTTCTGCGGGACGGAACCGATCGGTCTCGACCCTGCCGAGTCCGTCGATCGGATCGCCGAGAGGGCCGACCACCCTGCCGAGTAAGGCTTCGCCCACGGGAACGGTCACGATCTTGCCCGTCAGGCGCACTTCGTCCCCCGCCCTGACGAGGTTCATACCCGTCAAGAGGATCGCGCCGATGCGCTCCCTCTCGAGGTTCATCACCATCGCGAAATATTCCCCGCCGATCAGCAAAAGTTCGCCGACCTTGGCGCGAGAAAGTCCGTCCGCGAAGATCACGCCGTCAACGGCGGTGCGGACGATACCGGCGGCGGTAAGCTCCGCCTTGGGCAAATGAGAAAACTCCTCTCTGAGAGAGGACAAAATATGTTCGAGGGGTGCGTTGGCAAGGTGCTCTTCCGCCTGTTTCGCGGCGTCCGTGACCTTGCGACGAACCGAGGCGTCGAGGACGTTCTCGCCGTCGGTAATGACGATACCGCCGATCAGCGCCTCGTCCACCGTAAAGGTGACGGCGTCAAGCGGCGCGCCGAGACTACGGGCAATGGCTCTCCGCTTCTCTTCGGAGAGCGCTCGTGCGGAAGTGACGACGAAATCAGCCATTCTTCCAATCCTTCAAGGCGGCGTCGATCAGGGCGTCGTCCACGTCGTCCACCTTCTCGGTCAAGATGCTCTCCGCGAGGGTGACGGCGGCGTCTCGGATTCCCGCTTTCGCCCCCGCAACCACTTCGGCGGCTTGCCGTCGAGCCTTTTCTTCGGCGGTCTTCACGATATTCTCCGCACGAGAGGACGCGTCGGCGACGAGTTTCTCACACGCCAGAGCGGTCTCTTTCTCCGCGGCGACTCTCTTCTCGGAGAGCTCTTCGTCCAAGGCGCGGAGACGCTCCTCCGCCGCCCCGCGAGCCTCTTGTGAGGCTTTTAGGTTCTCTTCCGCTTCCTTCTGCTGCCCTTCGACGCGCGCTTGCCGCTCACGAATAAACTTCATCACGGGTTTATACAGGATAAACCACAGCGCGGTGAAGAGGATCGCGAAGTTTAATAGGTGCAACAAGAACTTCGTCAGGCTGAGCCCGAGGATCGCGTCCGAAATCGCGAAGGTCATATCACAGCACCTTGATCACGAGCATGATCGCGATGAACAAGCCGTAGATCGCCGTGGTCTCGATGAAGGCGAGGCCGAGCAAAAGGGTCGTGCGGATCTTGCTCTCCGCTTCGGGCTGACGCGCGATGGCGTCGATCGCCTTGGAAACGGTGATCGCCATACCGACACCCGCGAAGGCGCCGACGAAGACCGCGACGACCGCCGCGATCGCGTAGATCGAGGTCTGGGACAATTCGCAAATGATGGTTTGAATGG
>JAFZZX010000184.1 GCA_017615515.1 Clostridia bacterium | reverse complement strand
CTATTTCGACGTGGTCACTCTGCTCAGTTCCGGCGGCTTGATCTTCATTTTGTTCCTCGTGAACTACGTCGTCGTCGCTTCCTTCGGGAAGTGGGACGCCGTTTCCTGCGTCTTTATATACAGCGTCTTGTCGATCACCGCGGTCACCGTGGTGGTCTGTCTGCATTTCGGGTTCGCCTATGCGTTGCCGCTCTCCTTCCTGCCCCTCTTGCTCGGGACGGATTTCCATAAGAGGAGCGCGCTCGCCACGCATTTCACCTCGATCTTCGTCGCGGCGGTCATCGTGACTTTGTTCGCATTTCAAAACGAGGATTTCCCGATCCACGAGATCTCACTCCAGATCATGATCCTCGTCGTGAACGGCGCGATGGGGTCGCTTTTGATCTATTTGATCAAACCCTATTCCGGTCGCCTGACCGTCCTCATTACGGCGGCGATCATCGTGCTCTTGTCCGGTGTGGTCGGCTTCGTCTCCGCCGCGGCGATGGGGGATCACCCCGACGTGATGGAGATGATCACGGTCGGCTTGTCGGTGATCATCGGCGGCGCGATCAGTATTTTTGCCTACTTCTGCCTGTCCCCGATCTTCGAACGCGTATTCAATTTGAATACGGGGCTTCGCTTGACCGAGCTGTGTTCTTTCAATCAACCCCTTTTGAAAGAGCTGGAAGAGAAAGCGCCCGGCACCTATAATCATTCTCTGACGGTGGCGAATATCTCGGAGCGCGCGGCGTATGCGATTGGGGAGAATCCGATCCTCGCAAAGGCGGCGGCTCTTTATCACGACATCGGCAAGATCGAGAACCCCGAGTTCTTCACAGAGAACCAGACCGACGGCTACAACCCGCACGACGAACTCATTCCCGAGGTCAGCGTGAAGATGATCACCCGCCACACCGAAGCTGGCGCGAAGATCCTCGACGCCAAAGGTTTCCCGCGCGAGATCGTGACCGCCGCGCTCCAGCATCACGGCGACAGTTCGGTCGGCTATTTCTATCACAAAGCGCAAAACATTACCGAAGGCACCCTCGAAGAAAAGGGCTACACCTATTTGGGACCCAAGCCGCAGACCAAGATCAACGCAATCATCATGATCGCGGATATCGCCGAAGCGGCGACCCGTTCGGTTCGTCCGTCGACGCAAGAGGAGCTTTCGACCTTGATCGACAATCTCGTCCGTTCCAAGATGACAGAACGACAGTTCGACGAATGCCCGCTCACGATGGCGGAGATCACTAAGATCAAAGAAGCGGTGGTCAGCACCCTGATGGGCGTGCACCACGAGCGCATTTCCTACAATCTCGACAACAAAAAGAAATGATATCGATCCTCGGCGCTTCAAAAGGCGAAAAGGTCTTTTTGGACCGTGTGATCAACGTAGCCCTCGAGGTGATGGGCGCGTCGGACGCTACCCTCGACCTGTCTTTCGTCGGCAGGGCGCGTATTCGCGCGCTGAATCGGGAGCACCGCGGCGTGGATCGCGTGACCGACGTCTTGTCCTTCCCGACCGTCGACGGATTGACCCTTCCCCTTAAAAAGGGGAATTATCCTTTTGATCTCGATCCCGATACGGGCAAAGTCTATCTCGGCAGCATCGTGATCTGTCGTGTAAAAGCGAAGGAACAGGCGGCGGAATACGGGCATAGCGAAGAGCGCGAACTCGCGTATTTGACCGTGCACGGCGTGCTTCATCTCCTCTCTTTCGACCATATCGAAGAGGCGGACAGAGCGAAGATGCGCGCGGCGGAGGAACGGGTGCTTGCCGTCCTCGGCATAGGGAGGGAATGATGGACAGAGCGGATCTGATCAAGTTATCGGCGGCGGCGAAAGAGGCGAGCAAATCCTCTTATTCGCCCTATTCGAACTATGCCGTCGGGGCGGCGGTTTTAACGGAAAAGGGCGTTTTTACGGGCACGAACGTCGAGAACTCGAGCTACGGCGCGACGATGTGCGCGGAGCGGGTCGCGCTTTTTAAGGCGGTTTCGGAGGGCGCGCGTCAGGTCGTTGCCATCGCCGTTTACGCCGAGAAGTCGCTCCCCTATCCCTGCGGCATGTGCTTGCAGGCGCTGTCGGAGTTTACCGCGGCGGACGTTCCCGTCTTCTTGTCCTCCGGGGCGGAAGAGAGGGTGCCCACTTTCAAAGATTTATTTCCCCATCCCTTCAAGGGATGACGGACAACGGAGCAAAGGATGAAATCGGGTTTTATTGCAGTTCTCGGACTCCCCAATGCGGGCAAATCCACCCTTACGAACGCGCTCGTCGGCGAGAAGGTGTCTATCGTCAGTTGGCGTCCTCAGACCACGCGTGACAAGATCATCGGCATCGTGAACGACGAGGACAGTCAGATCGTCCTGATCGACACGCCGGGCATTCACGAGGGCAAGAGCAAGCTCGCCGCCTTCATGGCGGACGAGGTCACTTCCGCGCGCAGCGGGTCGGACGGCGCGCTGTACGTCCTCGACGGCAGTCGCATTCTCGAGAAGCAGACGTTCGAGTTTATTCGTTCCCTTGCCGCTACCACCCCCACCGTCGTCGTGGTCAACAAGATGGATATTGCGGACAAGGCTCTCGCGATGCAGACCGTCGCCCGCCTCTCCGAGATCAAAGGGATCGAGATCGTACCGATCTCCGCGACGAAAAAAGAGAACCTCGACGAGTTGCTCGCCGTGGTCAAAAAGATGCTCAAGGACGACGTTCCCTATTACCCCGAGGATATGTATACCGATAAGCCGCTCCGCTTTATGGCGGCGGAGATCGTCCGTGAAAAGGCGCTGAAGTTCCTGCTCGCCGAGATCCCGCACGGCATCGGCGTGGAAGTCAGGAAGTTCGAGACGGGCGAGGACGGCGTGACCCGCATCGAGGCGGACGTGATCTGCGAGAAGGAGACCCACAAACCCATCATCATCGGGAAGGGCGGCGCCACCTTGAAGAGGATCTCGGTCGCCGCGCGCAAAGAACTTGAAAGTTTGGTGGACGGTCAGGTCTATCTGCGCCTCTTCGTAAAGGTAAAGAGCGGCTGGCAGGACGACGGCAACGTGCTGAATCTGCTCGGTTACGTCAAGAAAAAATAGCTTCGCTACGATTAGATCCCAGCCTTTTCGTCCATACTGACGATAGGAGGACACGACGATGGCAAATAAGAAAAAACAAGATACGAATATCGACGCGCTGTGGCACCTTTTCGAGCAGACGGGGTTGCCCGCGGCATATATGCTTTACAAGGCGGAGGAACGCAGGATTGGCGGAAGAGATAAAAGCTGAGGGCATTTGCCTTCGCTCGGTGGAATACGGAGAAAGTGATAGGATCATCACGCTTTTGACGGACGAATGGGGCAAATTGACCGTTCGTGCGAAGGGCGTTTCTTCTCCGAAGTCCAAGCTCCGACACGCCGCGATCCCCTTTAGTTTCGGAGAATACATACTCGCCGTCAAGGGGGAATATTATACCCTCAAATCCTTTGATTACAAAGACGCTTTTACGGCGATCTCGGACGACCTCACGCGCTATTTCGTCGGGGCGGCGGCTCTCGAGATCGCGGACAAACTCACCGAGGAGCGGGTGTCGGTTTCGGCGGAACTCGCTCGTCTGTTGCGCTTGATGCTTTCCCTCTGTTACGACGGGGGCGGCGTCGCGGAGTTCCTCGTGTATTTGCTCGATATGCTTCGCCTTGCGGGATACCGCGTTTCGAGCGGAGAGTACACGGCGGGGCGCGATCCCAAATACTTTGTATTTGATCTGGAGGAGGGTTGCTTTCGCGCTTCGGTGCTTCGGAGCGGTTACGCCGTCAAGATGACGGCGCCGTCCGTCCGTCTGCTCGCCGCCTATGCGGAGGGGGAAAGAGCGGAGGGCGATCCGATCGTTTTTGCCGAAGTCTTCGCGGTATTGTCGCAGTACGTCAAGGGCAAAACGGGCAAGAATCTTCGCGCTCTTTTCGAGCTGTCGGATCTGTTGCGGAACGGCGCGCGGGGCTGATCTTCGTCACGGGTGATTTTTCAAGGATTTTTTCCATTTTTCGGTAAAACTCTTGCAATGGGCGCGCAAAAAGTATTATCATATTGATAACCGTTATTTACGAGTTTTTATTAGGAGGATTATTCATGAAAAAATACGTCTATCTCTTCACCGAAGGCGACGCCACCATGCGTGAGTTGCTCGGCGGTAAAGGTGCTAACCTCGCCGAAATGACCAAGATCGGTCTTCCCGTGCCGCAGGGCTTCACGATTTCCACCGAAGCTTGCACCCAGTACTATGCCGACGATAGGATGATCAATGACGACATCATGGCGGAGATCATGGCGAACGTCAAGAAGATGGAGGAGATCAACGGCAAGAAGTTCGGCGACCTCAAGAACCCGCTTCTCGTTTCCGTCCGTTCGGGCGCCAGAGCCTCGATGCCGGGTATGATGGACACGATCCTGAACCTCGGTTTGAACGATAAGGTCGTTGCGGCGATGATCGCCGGCAACCCCGATCCGAAGTTCGAGCGTTTCGTTTACGACTCTTATAGGAGATTCATCCAGATGTTCTCCGACGTCGTTATGGAAGTCGGCAAGAAGTATTTTGAAGAGCTGATCGACAAGATGAAGGCGGCGAAGGGCGTCGAGTACGACATCGATCTGACCGCTGCCGACCTCAAGGAGCTCGCTTATCAGTTCAAGGCCGAGTACAAAAAGCAGCTCGGCAAGGATTTCCCCGACGATCCGATCGAGCAGCTGAACGCCGCGATCCGCGCGGTCTTCCGCAGCTGGGACAACCCCCGTGCGAATATCTATCGTATGGACCACGACATCCCCTACAGCTGGGGCACCGCGGTCAACGTCATGCCGATGGTCCTCGGTAACCTGAATAACAATTCCGGTACCGGCGTCGCGTTCACCCGTAACCCCGCCACCGGCGAGAAGAAGCTGATGGGTGAGTTCCTGATCAACGCACAGGGCGAGGACGTCGTCGCGGGCGTTCGTACTCCGATGCCGATCTCCGAGATGGAAGAGAAGTTCCCCGACGCGTACAAGCAGTTCGTCGACGTTTGCAACGTCCTCGAAGACCACTATCGCGATATGCAGGATATGGAGTTCACCGTCGAGAACGGCAAGCTCTATATGCTCCAATGCCGTAACGGCAAGCGTACCGCTTCCGCCGCGATCAAGATCGCTTGCGATCTGATCGACGAGGGCATGATCACCGAAGAGCAAGCTCTTCTGCAGATCGACGCGAAGACCCTCGATATGCTCCTGCACCCGACCTTTGACGCCGATGCGCTGAAGGCGGCAAATAAGGAGAACGTCGTCGGCAAGGGTATCGCCGCTTCTCCGGGCGCCGCCGCGGGTACCATCGTATTCACCGCCGAAGACGCCGTCAGAGAAGGACAGAAGAATAAGAAGGTCGTTCTCGTCCGTCTCGAGACCTCTCCCGAGGACATCGAGGGCATGAAGTACGCGCAGGGCATCTTGACCGTGCGCGGCGGACAGACCTCTCACGCGGCGGTCGTCGCTCGCGGTATGGGCACCTGCTGCGTCTCCGGTTGCGGCGACATCAAGATGCACGAGGAAGAAAAGTACTTCGAGCTCGCGGGCAAGATCTTCCGCGAGGGCGATGCGATCTCTCTGGACGGCTCCACCGGTCTCATCTACGACACCAAGATCAAGACCGTTCCCGCCGATCCGAACAGCGGCTACTTCGGCAGGATCATGAAGCTCGCCGATAAGTACAAGGCTCTCAAGGTTCGCACCAACGCCGACACTCCCGCAGACGCGAAGAGGGCGGTGGAACTCGGCGCCGAGGGCATCGGTCTGACCCGTACCGAGCATATGTTCTTCGGACCGGGCAGGATCGAGAAGTTCCGCGAGATGAACTGCTCCGAGGACAAGAAGGAGCGTGAACACGCTCTCGCCGCGATCGAGCCGATGCAACAGGAAGACTTCGAGGGCTTGATGGAAGAACTCAAGGGCATGCCCGTCACGATCCGTTTCCTCGATCCGCCGCTCCACGAGTTCGTCCCGACCCTTGAGGCTGATATCGAAGCGCTCGCGAGAGCGAAAGAGAAGACCCCGCAGGAGATCCGCATCCTCTGCGAGAGCCTGCACGAGTTCAACCCGATGATGGGTCACCGTGG
>JAFZZX010000183.1 GCA_017615515.1 Clostridia bacterium | reverse complement strand
TGTTGTAGTAGGTGTCGACCGCGCGCCAGATCGCGCCGAGCATATCCTGCGCGTTAAAGGTCTTGAACGTATAGCCGACGCCTTGTTTGGTCTCGGGATTGAAAGCGGGAACGGTATCTTTGAGACCGCCCGTCTCGCGCACCACGGGCACAGAGCCGTAGCGCATCGCGATCATCTGCGACAGACCGCAGGGCTCGAACTTGCTGGGCATTAAGAAGATGTCCGACGCCGCGTAGAGTTTGCTCGCGAGGTCCTTGCTGAAATTGATGATCACGCGGAGCTTGTTGCCGTAGCGATGTTCGAGATCCTTAAAGCGGGTCTCGTACTTCCAGTCGCCCATGCCGAGGATCACGAGTTGCACGTCCGCGGCGAGCAGTTCTTCCGCGATGTCGATCACGAGGTCGAGGCCCTTTTGCGAGGTCAGGCGGGTGATCATCGCGATCATCGGACGGGTCGGCACGTATTGCAGAGAGATCATACGGAGCACGCTCTCTTTATTGACTTCCTTGCCGCTCATATCCTTGACGCCGTAATTCGCAAAGAGCGCCTTGTCGGTCATCGGGTCGTAGTCCGCGACGTCGATCCCGTTCAGAATGCCCGAGATCTTGAACGCGCGCTTTCTCAAGATGTCCTCGAGACCGTAGGCGTAATAGCTGTCCATGATCTCGCCCGCATAGGTCGGGCTGACCGTCGTGACTCTGTCCGCGCACTCGATGCCGCCCTTCATATAGTTGCAGCAACCGGCGTACTCGAGGAGCTGACGACGTGCGTCGGGAATGCCCAAAACGTCGCCGATCATCGACGCGTCGTACTGACCCTGGAACTCGATGTTGTGAATGCTGTAGATCGTGCGGATATTCGAATAGATCGCGTTGCCGCGATAGAAACAATCGAGGAAGACCGGCACGAGCGCGGTCTGCCAATCGTTGCAATGGATCACGTCGGGACGGAAGTCGATCAGCATCAGCATCTCGAGCACCGCCTTGGAGAAGAAGGCGAAGCGCTCGCCGTCGTCGTAGTGACCGTACAGACCGCCGCGCTTGAAGTAATACTCGTTGTCGATGAAATAGTACTTCACGCCGTTCGCCTCTCCCTCGTACACGCCGCAATACTGGTTACGCCAGGAAAGGGGCACGTAGGTATAGGTAAGGAAATTGAGGGTCTGCTTGAGCTCGTCGGGAATGTCCGAATAGAGAGGGATCACGACGCGAACGTCGAGCCCCGCCTTGACGAGAGAGCGCGGCAGAGCGCCGGCGACGTCACCGAGCCCACCCGTCCGAATGAACGGTGCGGCTTCGGCGGCGACGAACAGTACGCTCATCTTCTTGCGCGGCTGACGCGGCTTGCCCTTGGGTTTCGCATTTCTTTTCTTGGTTTTCGTATTCATTTTACGCTCCTTTTAGACCGTCTTGTCCTTGACGATGACGATGGGATAGGTGTCGTAACCGCTGATCGTCCTGCCCGAACTCACCGTCACGTTTTTATCGGTGATCGCATAGCCGACCGAGCTGTTCTCCATGATCCTGCCGTCTTCCATAATGATCGAGTTGCGGACTTCCGCGCCTTTCTCCACCTTGACGCCACGGAACAGAATGCTGTTCTCGACCAAGCCGTCGATCTCGCAGCCGTCCGCGATCAGGCTGTTCTTTACGCAGGCGTTCGCTTTGTAGTGGGTCGGCACGCTGTCTTTGACCTTAGTATAGATAATGCTGTCGCCGTAGAAAAGTTCCTCGCGCACCTTCGGGTCCAGAACCTTCATGCTCTCGTTGTAGTAGGAACGCACGTCGTCCACGATCGCCGCGTGGCTCTTCACCATAAAGGCGTTGATCTTGATCGAGCCGAGTTGTTTCATCAGAATATCCTTCTCGAAATCCACGTGACCGCGCGCATATTCGTGCTCGACCAGGGTCAAGAGGAGATCCTTCTTGATCAAATAGACGTTGAGGCCGAGGGTCTTGTCCTCGGGCGCGGGACTCTGCGAAACGTAAAGGTCCTTGACCTCGCCGCACTCGTCGGTCTCCGCCACGAGGCGACGGCTGGTCGTGGTCTTCGCGCGATGCACGAGCATCGTAACGTCCGCCTTCGCCGCGAGATGCGCCGCCATCACTTCGTCGAAGTCGATGTTCATCGCGATGTTGCTGTTGGACAAGAGCACGTACTCCTCGGGAGCGCGGCGAATGAAGCCCTGGATCGAATAGATCGCCTCGATCTTGCCCTTATACATCTCTCTCGAAGAATTGAGAACGAAAGGCGGGAAGATCGACAGACCGCCGTTCTTGCGGTTCAGGTCCCAGTCGCGGCCCATACGGATGTGATCCATCAGCGAGCTGTAGTTGCTCCTCGTCACGATGCCGATCTGCGTGATGCCGCTGTTCACGAAGTTCGACAGCGTGAAATCGATCAATCTGTACCTGCCGCAGAAAGGCAGAGACGCCGTCGTTCTGTGTATCGTGAGTTCGTTGAGTTTGTTTTCGTTATCGCTTGCGAATATTACGCCCATTACTCCATTCATCTTATTTGCCCTCCTTGACCATTTCGGCGGGTGCCACGACCACGGACGGAGCGATCTTCGCGCCCGGGCCGACCACCGCGATCTGCCATTCACCCTTGATCGGCGCAGTCTGTGCGGCACCGATCTGCGCGCCCTCGCCGACCGTCGCGCCTTCCGCAATGATCGCGTGACGGACGACCG